>JAATFK010000548.1 GCA_015655225.1 Solirubrobacterales bacterium
CGCGGCGAGCGGGCTGTCGGGCGCTCTCGCCGCTGCTGCCGCCATCCCCTCGACTGCCGCGGCGAGCACGGCGAGGTCGTCGTCGGTTCGGCGTCTGGCGGCCAGGCCGGCGGCCTCGACCTCCAGCAGCCGCTGCACCTCGAGCTGGTCGGCCAGCAGCTTGGCGCGGTGCGGCCCGGCGAGCGATGCGGCGAACACGTCGGGATCGAGCACGTCCCATCGGCTCGGCTCCGTGACGGTCGCCCCGCGGCCGTGCTTGACGCTGATCAGGCCGCGCTCCTCGAGCCCGCGGATCGTCTCCCGCGCGACGCCGCGGCTGATCCCGTAGCGGTCGGCGAGGTCGACCTCGCGCGGGAGCATCTCCCCCGGCGACAGCTCGCCGACGACGATCTGCTCGATCAACTCGCGCATGGGACCTTGATGGCGCCGGGACGACATACGATGACTTAAACATCACGAGAGGTGTTTTTTCAAGTCCCAATCTCACAAACGCATTCGTCTTCAACCGGCTCTCTAATCGATCAATCCCCGGCGCAATGCGACCGCGACGGCCGCCGCTCGCTCCGAGACGCCGAAGCGCTTGTAGATCCTCAGCAGCACCGACTTGACCGTCCCGGTGCTGAGATGGAGCGCCCGCCCGATCTCCTCCGCGCTGCGCCCGTCCGCCACCAGCACCAGGACCGCCTGCTCCCGCTCGCTCAGCACCGGCTGTCCGCCCTGCGCCCGCTCGCGGATCTCGTGCGCGATCTCCGTCTGCGCCTCGCGGCCGAGCGCCGTCTCCCCCCGCGCGACCGACTCGATCGCCTCGCACAGCTCCGTCGCCTCGATCGCCCGCGAGAGCCAGCCGGCCGCTCCCGCCGCGATCGCCTCGTAGCCGCCGTCGGTCGCGGTCGCCGCCGCCAGCAGCACGATCCGCGTCGGCAGCTCGTCTCGCACCACCGCGTTCAGCACGCGGCGACCGTCGATCTGCTCCAGGCGCACGTCGACAATCGCGATCTCCGGCTCGAGCCGGCGGATGAGCTCGAGCGCGGTGCGGCCGTCGGCCGCCTCCCCCACCGACTGGAGCTGGGGATGCTGCCGCAGCGCTCGGGCGACGGCGTCCCGGTAGAGCGGCTGCCGGTCGGCGATCAGCACTCGTGTCGGTGCGGCGGCAGGCCCGGAGGACCGTTCCGGCCGCGTGGCGGCGCGCACCGGGCCGGAGGAGAGCGATGCGGCTGAAGAGTTGGTCGACATGGGGGGCTTCCTCGTAGCTCGGATCGGTCAGTGGCATGGCCCGACTGGGACCCCCGCGGCCCGTCGCGCCTGTTACTCGCGCGCGAGCCGTCGGGGTTCCGGCCGGTCGACTATTCGAGCAGCCCCCAGCGCATCGCCTCGGCGACCGCCGCGGCGCGCTCGGTGACGCCCAGCTTCTCGTACAGGTGCAGCAGGTGGGTCTTGACGGTGGCGGTGCTGAGATGCAGCGAGCGCGCGATGCTGGGAGCCGTGCGACCGGCCGCCATCAGCCCGAGGACCTGCTGCTCGCGCGGCGTCAGGAGCGGGCGGTCGTCCTTCCCGCGCAGGCGGATCTCACGCGCCAGCAGCGTCTGCGCGTGCGGGTCGAGCAGCGTCTGCCCGGCCGCGACGGCGATGATCGCCCGCCGCACCGCCTCGCCGCTGGCGTCCTTCGAGATGCAGCCGGCGTAGCCCCGTTCGAGCGACGAGAAGACGTGCTCCGGCGCGGGGTCGTCGGCCAGCAGCAGCAGCCGAGGCAGGTCGTCGCGCTCGAGCGCCCCGGGTGGCGGCGGCGACGCCGCCAGCCCGAGCCGCACGAGGTCGCTGTCGGCGGCGACCACCTTCGGCCGGTGCTCGTTCACGAGACTGCGCAGCTCGAGCAGGCTGGTCGCGGTCGCGACGAGGTCGAGCGCGCCGTCGCTGCGCACCTCGCGGGCGAGCGCGTCGAGGAAGAGCGGATGCGTGTCCGCCAGCACGATCGGGACGGTCGCACCGCTCATCGGCGCCCTCCCTGGTCGTTGATCCAGTGACACGTGTTCAGGAACATGCGAGTACCCCAATCCCCAATTGACTCACACCAGAAATATTGTGTTTCGATGGTAGCGCGCCAAACCTGATCAATCAGCCCAACGTACGCGTTCTGGTGGCCAACGAACCGAGGAGTCGTCCATCGGCGCGCAGCGCGACATGCGGCGATCGATCGATCGGACGATGGTGGGAGCGCCCGGCGACGCCCGCCGTCTAGCGGTCCCGCAGATGCCGGCGCTCGCGCGCCCGCAGCCAGACGAACGCCGCGATCCCGGCGACCACCAGCACGACGATCGCGACGACCCCGAATCTCGTGATCACGTGGACGGCCCCCGCCCCCGCGTAATAGCCGACGAGCCCGACGGAGATCGCCCAGGCGATCCCACCGAGCGCGTTGTAGAGGAAGAAGGTGCGGAACGGCATGTGGTTCATCCCCGCCATCCACGCCGCCGTCACCCGCACGAGCGCGATCCAGCGCCCCAGGAAGACCGCCTTGGGGCCGTGCTTGGTGAAGAAGCGGTCGCCGTAGTCGATCAGCGCGACGCGGCGCTCGTACATGAACCCCGGCGCCGTCAGCACTCTGCGCCCGGCGAGCCGGCCGATCCAGTAGCCGATGTTGTCGCCCAGGATCGCCGACGCGGCGGCGATCGCGATCACCAGCTCGATCGACAGCTTGCCCTGGCTTGCCAACACGCAGGCGAGCACGAGCGCGGTCTCGCCCGGCGACGGCACCCCCAGCGACTCGATCCCGATCAGCGCCGGGAGCAGATACCCCAGCTGGTCGGAGATCTGGATCCCGACGACCGAGGTGGCGAGCACGAAGGGCACGCCCGCAGGGTAGACGACCCCGGCCGCGCCTCAGCGCCTCAGCGCCGCGCGGGCGGCGCGGGCCGCGCCGGCGGCACCGTCCCCGGCGCCACGCCACCCGACGGCGCCCGCAGGTACGCCGTCACGCACGCGAGCGCGACGATCCCGATGAACAGCATCGTCACGCCCGAGTCGTTGAAGAGCGAGCCCGAGATCGCGGCCGCGAGCCCGCCCCCGAGCGTCGCGCGCCAGACCGGGTCGCCGCCGAGCGCGGCGTAGACGCGGTGGCGATAGCGCAGCGCGTAGACGATCGCGAGCACGCAGAGGATCGTCAGCAGCGGCGCGTAGCCGTGGCTCACGATCGACCAGGCGACCTCGTAGCGGCGCTTGATCGTGTTGAGCAGGTCGCCGAAGCTGCCGTCCAGCACGTTGCGCGTGAAGTGGCCGTCGCCGCCGGTCGCGAGGTCGAGCAGCGCGAGCGCCCCGAGCCCCGCCAGCGGCGTCAGGATCGCGATCCCGAGCGCCCGCTTCGTGACCCCGCCCGGCAGCATCAGCAGCGTCGCGACGGCCGCGCCGCCGGCGACCGTGAAGATCCCGCCGACGTCCGCCCCGAGCCGTCCCGAGCCCATCACCGCGGCGAGCGCCACGCCCCCGAGCGCGAACGCCAGCGCGCCGCCGCGCGAGCGCTCGCGCAGCCGCAGCGACCCGCCGACGGCCAGCAGCAGCAACAGAGTGAGCGAGATCTCCAGCTCGTTGCCGAGCCCGTAGAAGCGCGAGCCGGAGCGCGGGCTCGGCCCCAGCAGCGAGCGGATCACGAGGTGCGAGTGGTTCGCGAGGTCGACCGTGTAGAAGACGAGCCCGACGAGCGCCGGCAGCGCGACCCCGCGCGGCCAGCGCACGAACCGGTCGGTCAGTCCCGCGAGCAGGAACGCTCCCCCCGCGAGCAGGAACAGCTCCGCCTGGCGCGTCGTGCGGAACGCCGCCGTGATCAGCAGCATCGACGGCAGCCAGACGAGCGCGAGCCCGCCGAGCCGCAGGCCGTAGTTCACGCCGACG
>JAATFK010000055.1 GCA_015655225.1 Solirubrobacterales bacterium
CGTTCGGACACGCGCGCCCAGTCGCCAGCGTCGCCGCCCAATTGCCGAAAACGACGACGGGGCGCCGGTGAAGGCGCCCCGTGTTGCATCGTGTTCTGAGCCAGCTGGCTACATCTCGACGTGGCCGCGGTGCTCGCGCTCGAGCGCACGCTTGAGCTTGTCGAGCGCCGAGTTCTGGATCTGCCGGATCCGCTCGCGCGACAGGTGGTACTGGTCGCCGATCTCGCGGAACGTGCGCTCCTCGTCGTCGCCGAGCCCGAAGCGCTTGGTCAGCACGTCGGCCTCGATCGGGGACAGGTAGTGCAAGAGCTTCTTGATCTGCGAGGTCAGGGTCTGCGTGGTCAGGTTGTCCGCGGGCGAATGATCTTCGCTGTCCGGATCCGCCATCGTGTCGCCGAAGCTGCGGTCGTCGTCGTCGTGGACCGGCCGATCAAGGGACATCGGCTGGCCCATGATGTACCGGTGCATCTGGTTGAGCTTGGCGAGCGGCACGCGCGCCGCCTTGGCCAGCTCCTGCGGGGTCGGCGGCCGGCCGAGATCGCCGACCAGCGCCTGCCGCACCTTCTCGAGCTGCTGCTGGGCCTCGAGCATGTGGACGGGGATGCGCACCGCGCGCGCCTTGTCGGCGAGCGCGCGGCCGATCGCGTGGCGGATCCACCAACAGGCATAGGTCGAGAACCGCAGGCCACGGCGGTAGTCGAAGCGCGACACCGCGTGCATGAGGCCCAGGTTGCCCTCCTGGATCAGATCGGCGAGCGGCATGCCGCCGCGGTCGTAGCGCCGCGCCATGGTCACGACCAGGCGCAGGTTCGCGCGCACGAACTCGTCGCGCAGGCTCATCGCCGCGCGATACGCGGTGCGCACGTCCTCGATGTAGGCGCCGGCCTCCTTGCCGGTGCCCTCCACCCACCACGACTACAGGCCGGCGAGCGACGCCTCGCGCGCGCGATACAGCTCGCGGACGACGGCGTCGATGTGGACGCGATCGAGGTCGAGCGCGCGGAGCTGGACCGCGGCCTCCTTGGCCGCCGCCACGAGCTTCTTGACCAGCTTCTCGTCCTTACGGCCGCGCTTGGTCTTGGCCATCTCGTCGAGGACCTTCTGGAGCCTGGGAAACTTGATCGGCTGCTCGAGGTTGGGCTCGACCAGCGCGAGCAGCGCACGCACGACCTCGGGGCGCGCCAGCGCGCGCTCCCACGTCATGATCTCGGTATCTTCGATGCCCTGCGAGAGCTCGCGCTCATCTTCGGGCGTCAGCAGCTCGTGCTCGGCGAGCTGGCGGAAGTAGGCGGCGAGGTGGTCGTCCGAGTCGGGTGTGCGGATCGCGCGCACGACCTTCACCGGCGTGACGTCCTCGAGCTTCTCGTCCACGAGCTTCTCGTCGGCGCCGGGCGTGGCCGCCACACTGGCGCGACCCCCCGTGCGGGTTTGCCGCTGCCCGGTCGTACGATGGCGCGCGTGAGCCGTGCTCGACGTCGGACGGCGGGGCGTGCCCGGCCGGCGACTGGTGGAATGAGTGGTGGCCATCGCGGTTCTCCTATCGTCGAGGGTAAGACGTCGTCGGAATGGGTACCGTTGCTTTTGCCGCCGGCATTCCCCTGGATTTCACCAGGGGTGTACGAGCGACGAAGCGCAACGTTTCAGACCTGCACGTTGCGCACCCAAATCCCCCGCGACAACGACCCATCTCGGCAGGTAGCTCTGCTCACGCAGAATCAGCTGCTTGGCGCTCCTCACCTCGATCGCAGGTGGGACAATCCCGAGACGATGACCGAGTCGCACCGTGCCACGGCGACCAGTTTTGTCGAGGGGAAACGATCTCGTTGTCAGCTTTCGTGACAGCCAACGGTGTCGAGATGTCGACGATGGTTACGGAACTGTGCCGGTGCACCTGCCAGATCGACGGGGTGCCTGAGCGCACACCTTGCGTCGTCGATCCGGCTACTCGCGGGTCAGTCGCGCGACCCGGCGGGGCGCAGCTGCCACGGCGTGTCTGTGCGACTCGTGTCGTCGTGATCGGGATCGGTGCTCGGCGCGAGGTGACGCTGGAGTCGATCGAGCAGCGCGGCTTGATCGGGGTGGATGATGCGGCGCGCGCGCGTGATCTCGATGAACTCGGCCTTGTCGACTTCCCACGACGCGCAGCGCGGCGTCGCGCCCTCGGGCGCCGGTCCGGCAAACGCGTAGACCCGCTTCTTGGAGCGCGTGTAGTCAACGTGGCCCATGTCGACGAGCGGGCCGTCGATCACCAGGCCGGTCTCCTCGAGCGTCTACACGTCGGCGACGGCCCTCTCGCGGTCGTGTTCGCGCGGCGCCTCGCGGCGCAGGGCGTCGCCTCCGTGCGGCTCGACGTCAGCGGCATCGGCGAGACGCCGTCGGCGAACTGGGTCGA
>JAATFK010000440.1 GCA_015655225.1 Solirubrobacterales bacterium
AACCCGCTGTTCATGATCGACGAGATCGACAAGATGGGCTCCGACTACCGCGGCGACCCGGCCAGCGCGATGCTCGAGGTGCTCGACCCGGAGCAGAACTCGAGCTTCCGCGACCACTACCTCGACCTGCCGTTCGACCTCTCCGAGGTGATGTTCGTGACGACCGCGAACACGCTCGACACGATCCCCGGGCCGCTGCTCGACCGGATGGAGATCATCCAGCTGGCGGGCTACACCGAGGAGGAGAAGCTCGAGATCGCCAAGCGCTACCTGGTGCCGCGCCAGATCCGCCGCAACGGCCTCTCGCGCGGGAAGATCGCCTTCAGCGACGCGGCGCTGCGGACCGTGATCGCCGACTACACGCGCGAGGCGGGCGTGCGCGGGCTTGAGCGCCAGATCGGCACGCTCTGCCGCAGAGTCGCGCGGCAGGTGGCGGAGGGGACGGTCACCAGACGCGTCGCGATCAGCGCGCCGAGAGTGCGGGAGCTGCTCGGCAGACGCCGCTACTTCTCCGAGACGCGGCGGCGGACGGCCGAGCCGGGCGTCGCGACCGGGCTCGCCTGGACGCCGGCCGGCGGCGACGTCCTCTTTGTCGAGGCGAGCGCGATGCCCGGCGCCGGCAAGCTGACGATCACCGGCCAGCTCGGCGACGTGATGCGCGAGTCGGCGCAGGCGGCGCTCTCCTACGTGCGCAGCCACCCGCCCGAGGGGCTCGACACCTCCTGGTTCTCCCACCACGACCTGCACGTCCACGTCCCCGCCGGGGCGATCCCGAAGGACGGCCCGAGCGCCGGGATCACGATCGCGACCGCGCTCTTCTCGCTGCTGCGCGACCAGCCGGTGCGCGCCGACGTGGCGATGACGGGGGAGATCACGCTGACCGGCCAGGTGCTCCCGATCGGCGGCCTGAAGGAGAAGGCGCTGGCGGCGCAGCGGGCCGGGATCGCGTGCGTGATCGCGCCCGAGCTGAACGCCGCTGACGTCGAGGAGATCCCCGAGCATCTGCGCGCCGAGCTCGAGTTCCGCTTCGTCTCGCGGATCGAGGACGTGCTGGAGGCGGCGCTCGTCCCGCGTCCCGCCGGTCCGGTGGGACGGCGCTGAGCCCACCGGAGGGGAGTGTCGGGCGCCAGGCAGGGGGTATGCTCGGATTCGGTTACTGAGCAAGCGAGCGCAAGGGAGCACCGGAATGGCAGGACGCGGCAAGCAAGCGAAGAAGGCGGCGGGCAGCGCCGCTGCGACCACCACTCCCTGGGTGCAGCGGTTCGTCGAGGACGACGAGCTGCGCGACAACTTCCGGGTCGCCTTCGAGGCGGCGAGAGACGCGTTCGACCGCGTCTCGGACGGCAAGGGACCGCGCGCCCTCGTCGACGACAAGAAGGTCCAGAAGGACATAAAGGCGGCCGCGGGTGCCCTCAAGGACGCCGGTAGCTCGCTGAAGGACGGCCCCAAGAAGCACAAGCCGAAGAAGCGCCACCTCGGCCGCAGAGTGCTGATCCTGCTGATCGGCGCGAGCATCGCGCTCGCCGTCAGCGAGGACCTGCGGACGAGACTGCTCGACGCGCTGTTCGGCAAGGAGGAGGAGTTCGAGTACAGCTCGACCACCGCCGCCTCGACGCCCCCCGAGGGCGCCGCCTAGCGCGTCACGCCGCGCCGGCAGTCGTCGCCAGAGGGCGCCCCACGGGGCGCCCTCGGTCGTTAACGGTCGCCGCGCGGGATACCATCGGCCCCACGATGGCGACCACGGCCCCCAGACCGCTGGCGAGCGACAAGGCGAAGCGGATCGTCGAGGCGATGCGCGCGAGCGTCGCGGCGCGCGGCGCCGCCGGCTCGACGTTCGACCACGTCGCGCGCGAGGCGGGCGTCTCCCGCGGGCTGCTGCACTACTACTTCGGCACGAAGGAGCGGCTGCTCGTCGAGGTCGTGCGGCGCGACTGCGACATCCGCATGTCGGTGCTCGCGAGCGCGCTCGCCGACGCCAGCACCGCGGAGGACTTCATCGACGTGCTGGTGCGCAACCTCGAGGCCGTGATCGAGCACGACCCGGCGGTGCTCGTCCTGCTCTACGAGCTGTTCACGCTTTCGCGCCGCAACGAGGAGATCGCGGTCGAGCTGGCCGAGCTGTGCCGCCAGATGCGCGAGCAGGTCGCGACCTCGATGCAGGCGAAGCAGGAGGCCGGCGTGCTGCGGCTGAACGCCGAGCCGGAGGCGGTCGGCGGGGTGCTGTTCGCGCTCGCCGACGGGCTCGCGCTGCGCTTCCTGATCGAGCCCGAGCGCGACCCCAAGCCGACGCTCGCGGCCGCCGTCGTCGCGGCGCGCGCGCTGATCGCGGACCCCGCCTAGCCCCACGCGATGGCGGCCGGCGACGATCCCCGCCTGCTGCTCGCGCCGCTGCGCGGCTGGGCGCTGACCGACGAGGAGCGGCCGTTCCTGACCTTCGTCGACGGCGACGGCGCGACCACCGCGCTCACCTACGGCGCCTTCTACGACCGCGTCCGCCGGCTCGCGGCGGGCCTGCTCGACGCCGGTCTGAGACCCGGCGACCGCTGCGTCGTGCACACCGGCAACACGGTCGGCTTCCTGTTCGCCTTCTGGGCGCTGCAGGAGGTGGGCGCGGTCGCCGTGCCGACGATCGTCCAGTACACGCCCGACGAGCTGCGCTACGTGGTCGAGCACGCCGGCGCCTGGGGCGTGGTCGCCGACGCGACCCTGCTCCCGCTCGCGCGCGAGGCGGTCGCGGGGCTCGACTGCCGCCTGATCGTCTCCGGCGGCGCCGCGACCGGCAGCCCCGAGCCCGGCACGCTCTCGCTCGACGCGCTGGAGGCGAGCGGCGACCCCGCGCGGGCGCCCGGCGGCGGCCGCGCCGACGACCTCGCGCTGATCCTCTACACCTCCGGCACGACCTCGCGGCCGAAGGGCGTGATGCTCGGCTCCGCCGGCACGGCGACGACCGCGACCGCCTACGCCAACCACCTGCGCCTGCGCGACGACGACACGGTGCTGACGTGCATGCCGCTGTTCCACGTCAACGGCATGTTCCTGCAGATGGCGCCGGCGATCGTCGCCGGCGCGCGCTTCGTGCTGACGCCGAGATTCAGCACCTCGCGCTACTGGGAGTGGGTCGCCGACCACGACGTGACGGTCGGCCACCTGATCGCCGGGCCGCTGCGGCTGCTGCTGGCCGCCCCCGAGGCGCCCGGCGACCGCGCCCACCGCGTGCGCGCGATGACGCACGGGCTGCCGCTGACCGACGGGGAGCTGACCGCGTTTCGCGACCGCTTCGGGATCGCGCTCACGATGGCGTGGGGACTGACCGAGACCGCCTGCGGCGGGACGCTGATGCCGCTCGGCGTCGCCGCGCGCCCCGGCTACCAGCACGTCGGCGCCGAGATGCACGACTGGGAGGTGCGCGCCGCCGACCCCGACGACCCGGAGCTGCAGACGGTCGCGACCGGCGAGGTGGGGGAGCTGCTCGTGCGCGGCCCCGGGACGATGCTCGGCTACTACGGCGACCCGGAGGCGACGGCCGCGACGCTGCGCGACGGCTGGGTCCGCACCGGCGACCTCGGCTACCGGGACGAGATCGGCTACTTCCACTTCGTCGACCGCATCAAGGACATGCTCAAGCCCTCGGGCGAGAACGTCGCCGCGAGCGAGATCGAGCGCGTCATAGAGGAGGACCCGGCGGTCGCCGAGTGCGCCGTGGTCGGCGTCCCCGACCCGGTGCGGGTCGAGCGGGTGATCGCGCTCGTCGTGCCGGCGGAGGGCGCCGCGCCGACGGTCGAGAGCGTGCTCGCGCGCTGTCGCGAGCGGCTCGCCGGCTTCAAGGTGCCGGCGGTCGTCGAGCTGCGCGCCGAGCTGCCGAAGACGTCGATCGGCAAGGTCCGCAAGGGCGAGCTGCGGGCGGAGCTGAGCGCGGCGAGCGCCGCGGTCGCGGCCGACTGACGCGCGCGCCGCGCTAGGCGGCGGGCAGCTCGCCGGCGGCGAGCTTGGGGCTCGTCCAGGGCGCGCGCAGGCGACGCTCGAGCTCGGGACCGAGGTCGTCGATCGCGATCCGGATCTGCTCGAGCGAGTCGCGGTCGCGCAGCGTGACGGTGCGGTCCTCGACCGTCTGGTGGTCGACCGTCACGCCCCACGGCGTGCCGATCTCGTCCTGGCGGCGGTAGCGCTTGCCGATCGAGCCGCCCTCGTCGTACTCGGCCTGCATCCGCTCGCGCAGGTCGCGGTAGATCTCGCGCGCCAGCTCCGGCTGGCCGTCCTTTCTGACGAGCGGCAGGACGGCGACCTTGACGGGCGCGATCCGCGGGTGGAAGCGCAGCACCGTGCGCGTGTCGCCCTCGACTTCCTCCTCGTCGTAGGCGTCGACGAGGAACGCGAGCGTCGCGCGGTCGGCGCCGGCGGCCGGCTCGATCACGTGCGGGACGTAGCGGCGGTTGCCGTCGGCTGGGTCGAGGTACTCGAGTCTCTCGCCGGAGGCGGCGGCGTGTGCGGAGAGGTCGAAGTCGCCGCGGTTGGCGATCCCCTCCAGCTCGGACCAGCCGATCGGGAACAGGTACTCGACGTC
>JAATFK010000614.1 GCA_015655225.1 Solirubrobacterales bacterium
ACCTCGCGCACCGGCTTATCGGCCGCTTCGGGATTTTCGGCGGCGCTTTCTCGGCCGCTACCGGCGCCGCGCGTGCGCTGCGTCAGAGGAATAGCGTGGCGGTCGCATTCTTCGGCGAGGGCACGTCGAACCACGGCTACTTCCACGAGTGCCTGAACTTCGCGGCGGTGCAGAAGCTGCCGGTCCTCTACATGTGCGAGAACAACCTCTACGGCGAGTTCACGCCGTGGGAGGACGTGACCGCCGGCGAGATCGAGGCGCGGCCCCGGACGCTCGGGATCCACGCCGAGACGATCGACGGCAACGACGTCTGGGCCGTCCGCGAGGCGGCCGGCGCCGCGCTGGAGCGCGCCCGGGCCGGCGAGGGCCCGCAGTTCATCCAGTCGCTGACGTACCGCTTCGTCGGTCACTCCCGCTCCGATCCCGGCGCGTACCGCAAGCCGGGCGAGCTCGACCGCTGGAAGGAGCGCGACCCGCTGCTCGTCTCCCGCGCGCGGCTGCTGGACGAGCTGGGCGTGGGGCAGAGCGCCATCGACGGGGTCGACGCGGCGGTCGAGGAGCAGTTCGAGGCGCTCGTCGCTGCCGCGCTGGCCGCGCCCTACCCGGACCCGTCGATTCCCGTGCGCGAGTTCGCGCCGGACGTGGCGGTCGCGTCGTGAGCAGCGCGGTTGCCGGGGCCGTCGTGGACGTGGTGATGCCGCGCCTCTCCGACTCGATGGAGGAGGGGACGATCGTCGCGTGGACGGCCGCCGACGGCGCCGTCGTCACGCGCGGCGAGGAGATCGTCGAGGTCGAGACCGACAAGGCGACGATGCCGTACGAGGCGGAGGCGAGCGGTGTGCTCCACGTGCTGCTCGAGGTCGGCGCGACCGCGCCGGTCGGCGCCGTGATCGCGCGGATCGCTCCGGAGGGGGTGGAGGTGGCTGGTGGCAGTGCGCCGGCAGCGCCCGCGTCCGAGGCGCCCACGAGTGCCGCCGCCCCGGGCGCCTCCACCACCCGTGTCAACGCCTCCCCCCTCGCCCGCCGGATCGCGGGGGAGCTGGGGATCGACCTCGCCGCCCTCGTCGGCAGCGGCCCGCGCGGCCGCGTCGTCAGAGCCGACGTGCTTGCCGCCTCACCGCCTTCCCACCCGTCGGCTCCCGCGCCGGAGCCGGCCGCGGCCGCGTCCCCGACGCCAGCCGCGCCCGCGGCGCCCGCCGTCCCCCAGGCGGCCGCCGCTGTCTCGTCCCCGCCGCCCGCCCCCGTCCCCGCGGGCGGCAGGGGCGAGGCGACCGCCGTCCCGCTCTCGCGGCTGCAGCAGGTCGTCGCGCGACGGATGGCGGAGTCGAAGGCGACCGCCCCGGACTTCATCGTCGAGGCGGAGATCGACATGGGCCGCGCGGTCGCGCTGCGCGCGCAGCTGAAGCAGCTGCTCGCCGGCGACCCGCCGCCGTCCCTCAACGACTTCGTCGTGAAGGCGTGCGCGCTCGCGCTGCGCGAGCATCCGCGCGTCAACGCGGCCTACAGAGGCGACCGCTTCGAGCTGCACGGGCGCGTGAACGTCGGCGTCGCGGTCGCGAGCGAGGACGCGCTCCTGGTCCCGACCGTCTTCGACGCCGACCGCTCCTCGCTCGGCACGATCGCGACCGCCACCCGGCGACTCGCGGCGGCCGCGCGCGACGGCTCGCTGACGCCGCCGGACCTGAGCGGCGCGACGTTCTCGATCTCGAACCTCGGGATGTTCGGCGTCGACCGCTTCACGGCGGTCCTCAACCCGCCGCAGGCCGCGATCCTCGCGGTCGGCGCGGTGCGCGAGCGGGCGGTCGTCCGCGACGGCGCGCTCGCGGTCGCGCAGACGATGAACGTCGCGCTCACCTGCGACCACCGGATCCTCTACGGCGCCGACGGCGCGGCCTTCCTCGGCCGCGTCCGCGCCCTGCTCGAGCAGCCCGAGCTGCTGCTGCTCGGATGACCCCCTCACCCGCATCGAAAGGCGCACCCCGTGGCTGATCTCGAATTCCGTCGTGCGATCCGCGATGCCCTGGACGAAGAGCTGGCGCGCGACGAGCGCGTCGTCTTCTTCGGCGAGGACGTCGCCAAGCCGGGCGGCGTCTTCGCCGTCACGCCGGGGCTCTACGACACCCACGGGGAGGAGCGCGTGTTCGACACGCCGATCTCCGAGCTGGCGATCACCGGCGCCGCGTTCGGCGCCGCCGTCAG
>JAATFK010000128.1 GCA_015655225.1 Solirubrobacterales bacterium
CGCGAGGCCGAGGGCGCGCGGCGCGAGGCGGCCCGCGTCGGAGCCGAGCTGGCGGCCGCGAACCAGTTCCTGCGAGCGCACGCCGGCGCCCCCGGCGGCGCCCCCGCGCTCGCCGACGCCCTCGACGTCGAGCCGGGCTACGAGCTGGCCCTCGCCGCCGCCCTGGAGGGCCGCCTGCGCGCCGCCGTCGTGAAGGACCGAGCCGCCGGCGCGGCGCTGCTGGAGCGGGCCGGCCGCGATGGCGGGAGCGCGCTGGTGGGGCGTGGGGGCGAGGGAGACGCGCCGGGCGCCGCCGCTGGCGCCGCGCCCGCCACCGCCACGCCCGCCACCACCGCCCCGTGCCCCGACGCCGAGCACCTGCTCGACCACCTCCGCGGACCCGCCGCGACCCTCGCGCTCGCCGCGCCGCTGCTCGCCGACACGTGGGTCGTCGCCGACGTCGCCGCGGTCCCCGACGACTTCGCCGGCACCGCCGTCACGACCGCCGGCCGCGTCTGGATCGGCGCGTGGCGGGAGCTGCGACAGGTTCCCGCGGGCGGCGAGGAGCGCGTCCTCGCCGAGCGCAACCGCCGCGACCGGCTGATCGCCGAGAGCGAGCGCGCCGCGCGCGCCGAGCACGAGGCGGCGGCGCGCGTCGAGGCCGCCTCCGCCGGCATCGGCGAGCTCGACGCCGCCCGCGACGCGGCCGAGCGGGCGACCCGCGAGGCGGTCCGCGCGGCCGACGAGGCGGTCGAGCAGGAGCACCGCGCCGCTCGTCTGATCGAGCAGCGCCGCACCGCCGAGCACGAGGGGCCCGGCGCCGTCCGCCGCGCGCAGATCGAGGCCGAGCTGACCGCCGAGCGCCGCCTCGCCGAGCGGGCCGAGCGCGAGCGCGCCGAGCGCGGCGCGCGGATCGGCCAGGCGCAGGCCCGCGTCGACCGCGAGCGCGCCCTGACGCCAGCCGCAGAGGCGCTGGTCGAGACGCTCGCCGAGGTTGCCGCCGGGATCGCCGCGCGCGTCGAGGTGTTCGACGCCGAGTCGGCCGCCCACCGCGCCGCCGGCGAGCACGTCGCCGTCGAGCTGCGCGCCTGCGCGCGGGAGGAGGCGGAGCTGCAGGGCCGCCTCAAGCGCGACGGGGAGGCCGTCACGAGCACCGAGGTCCGCGCGCAGCAGGCGCGCGACCGCTCGCAGGAGGCCGAGGCCGAGTTGGCCGGCCTCGCCGAGCGCCTCGGGCTCGAGCCGGAGCCGGCCGAGGAGCCGCTCGCGGACGAGCAGCGCGCCGAGCTGGCGCAGCGGATCGAGCGCCTCGCGCGGCGTCGCGAGCAGCTCGGCCCGGTCAACCCGCTGGCGAGAGACGAGTACGACGAGGCGCTCGCGCACGTCGAGGAGCTGGAGCGCCAGCGCAACGACCTGGAGGCGGCGCTGCGCGAGCTGGCGACGCTGATCCGCGACACCGACCGGCAGATCCGCGAGACCTTCGAGGAGACCTTCAACGCGGCCGCGAGAAACTTCGAGGAGCTGGCGGCACAGCTGTTCCCCGGCGGCCGCGGCCGCCTCCGGCTCGTGCGGGAGGACGCCGGCCCCCGGCCCGTGCTCGGGGGCGCCGCGGTCGACGCCGACGACGAGCCGGCGGTCGAGGCGAGCGACGCGGAGGCGGCCGAGGCCGCCGCCGACGGCGAGGAGCAGGACGACGAGGACCTGCTCGGCGTCGAGATCGAGATCACGCCGGCGGGCAAGTCGATGAAGCGCCTGACGCTGCTCTCCGGCGGCGAGAAGTCGATGACCGCGCTCGCGTTCCTGTTCTCGGTCTTCCTCGCGAAGCCGTGCCCGTTCTACATCCTCGACGAGGTCGAGGCGGCGCTCGACGACCTCAACATCGACCGCTTCCTCGCGCTCCTGCGCCAGTACGCGACCCGCGCCCAGTTCATCGTCGTGACGCACCAGAAGCGCACGATGGAGGTCGCCGACTCGCTCTACGGCGTCTCGATGGGCGGCGACGGGATCTCGAAGGTGATCTCGCGCAGACTGCCGGCCGCCGCCCCCGGCGGCGACGGCGCCGCGGCCGACGTCGCCTGAGCGCCCGCGCCGCGACCCAAGCTCTCGCCGCGTCCGCTCCCGCCGGGCCCGGACCCGCTCGCGCCTCGTCAGCCGAGCGGCTTCTGGAACCAGTGCGTCGCGAAGGGATTGCCGTTGTAGTCGGGGATCTCGACGTAGCCGGTCGCGCGGTAGAGCGCCAGCGCCTCCGGCTGCACGGCGCTCGTGTCGAGCCGGACGCGGTCGTGGCCGAGCGAGCGCGCGACGCCCTCCAGCTCGCTCAGCAGCAGGCGGGCGAGCCCGCGCCGCCGCGCCGCCGGCACGACGTACATCCGCTTCACCTCGCCCAGCCCCGGCGCCAGCGTGCGCACGCCGCCGCAGGCGATCGGCTCGCCGTCCTCCTCCGCGAGCAGGAACGCGCCGCCGGGCGGCTCCATCTCGTGCGCCTCCACCCAGCTCGCCGGCGGCACACCGGCGGGCGGGTCGAGGGGGGAGGACGGTCGCCCGCGAGCGACCAGCTCGGCGCCGTAGTCGGCGAGCAGGCGCGCGGCCGCCGGGGTCGCGACGGTGGCGCGACGGATCAGGATGGGAGGAGACGGCACGCTGGTATCGTCGCCGATCCTCATGGCACGTGACTGGCAGGACCTCTTCATCACCCGCGACGGCGCCTCCGTGGCGGTCGCCGACGAGCCGCAGACGGCCGAGCGCCGCCGTGGCTTCTTCAGACGTCTGCGCGACAACATGCGCAAGACGCGCGAGGCGCTCACGAGCGAGATCACCGCGACGCTGTTC
>JAATFK010000115.1 GCA_015655225.1 Solirubrobacterales bacterium
GCGAGATGAAGGAGACGTCGATCACGACCAGGTCGGGCGCGTAGGGCAGCTCGCCGGGGTCGATCGCGCGGGCGTTGCGGCGCTCCAGGACGGTCACGCGCTCGTCGGTTCGGATCCGCCAGTGCAGCTCGCCGTACGCGACGTCCAGCGCGATCACGTGCTCGGCGCCGCGCTGCAGCAGGCAGTCGGTGAAGCCGCCCGTCGAGGCGCCGACGTCGAGCGCGTGGCGGCCGGTCACGTCGAGGCCGAAGGTCGGGAGCGCGTTCACCAGCTTGGTCCCCCCGCGCGAGACGAAGTCGGGCGCTCTGGCGACGTCGACCTCGACGTCGCTGGCGACCAGCTGGCCGGGCTTCTCGGCTCGCCGGCGGTTCGGCCCGATCAGCACGTCCCCCGCGATCACGGACGCCGCGGCACGGGTCCGGGAGTCGAAGACGCCGCGCTCAGCGAGCAGCGTGTCGAGTCGCATCTTCGTCATCACCGCTGGGGAACGGTAGCGGGCCGGGTCGGTTGGGACGCAACCGGGGCGAAATCATGCGGATATCACAACCCAGCTGCCGCGTGTCGCGCGCCTCTGTGAGGCAGCTCACACACCATCCCCGGGCCAGGCCCCACTATGGGTCAGGCAATGACCGTCCTCCGGCCCATCTCCCTCCCCCTCCACGGCGCCTTCGAGCTGCTGCTCGGCATCGTGGCGCTGGTCGCGCCGTTCGCGCTCGGCTTCACGGCGGCGGGAGCGGTCGTCTCGGTCCTGCTCGGCGTGCTCGCCATCGGCCTGGCGCTCGACGCCACGCAGACGCGCCGGGTCGCCACCCACCACATCGCCGACTACGGCATCGCCTTCGCCGCGGTCGCGCTCTCGCTCCCCCTCGCGATCGTCGGCGACGCCGCCGCCTCGCTGGTCCTCGCCGCGGTCGGCATCGCGCAGCTCGGACTGAACGCCTCGACGCGCTACAGCGCGCGGGCATAAGACTTCCCCCACCGATCACAGCATCACCACATAGACACATCTCTCCTCCCGGGAAACGGCTCGCTTCGGCGGGCCGTTTCTCTTTAATCGCCGCGACGGACCCTAAACATCCCGGGTCATCGAACGCACACGTTCGTACGATCGTCCATTTACGGGGCTCAACTCGTTCAAAGATCTGGTCGATAGCGAAGGAACAGGACACCAGACGCCTGTCCCCCGTCCCCGGCCCCTCACCTTCTCTATGCGAAAGAATCTCCTCTGTCTCGCGCTGCTCGCGCTCGGTGCGCTGTTCCTCGCGCCCGCCGTCGCCTCCGCGGCCTACGGCACCGCCCAGCTCTCGTCCCCCACCTATACGGTCGGGGAAGGTGACGGGCACGCAACGATCACCGTGACGCGCTCCGACACCAACGTCACCGGCGAGATCCGCTACGGGATCAACCACATCACGGCCCAGCCCTACCAGGACTACAAGCCGGTCGGCGGCCGCCTCGACTTCGCCGTCGGACAGGCGAGCGCGTCCTTCGAGATCCCGATCGTGGACGACTCGAACGTCGAGCCGACCGAGACGGTCCACATCCATCTCTACGGCGCCCACCCGATGGCGCTCGGCTCGCCGAGCGAGGGCACGCTGTCGATCATCGACAACGACACGATCGCGAGCGATCGCGATCCCGCCAACCCGCTCTGGCTGACGCCGGCGCCCCCGCTCACCAACCCGCTGCTCGGCTCGACCTTCTACGTCGACACGAACGACGACCTGGCGGGCGTGGTCGCCAACCAGATACGCAAGAAGCAGCCCGGCACCGCCAGAATGCTCGCCGCGATCTCGCAGCAGCCCGAGGCTAAGCGCTTCGGCAGCTTCACCGACAACGTGCAGGGCACCGTCGCGAAGTACCTCGCGAAGGCCTCGGCGCGCAAGCCGAACGCCGTCCCGCTGCTCGCGACCTACCGCCTCCAGCACCTCCAGTGCGGCGGCGTGACCGACACGCCCGCCGAGGTCGCCGCCTACAAGCGCTGGTACCAGGGCTTCGCGAAGGGGATCGGCAACCACAGAGCCATCGTCTTCCTCGAGATCGACGCGCTGATCACCGCCCGCTGCCTGTCGCATCACGGCCTCGCAGTCCGCATCGACGAGTTGCGCTCGGCGATCGACTCGCTCTCGGCGGTCCCGCACGCGGTCGTCTACCTCGACGCCGGTGCCGCCGACGCGCTCCGCCCAGCATGGACGGCAAGTATGCTGAGACGGGTCGGCGATGCCAGAATCCAGGGCTTCTTCACCAACTCGACCCACTACAACTGGACTGGCAACGAGATCTCCTACGGCCGCGCGGTCTCTCGCCTGACGGGCGGCAAGCACTTCGTGGTGAACACCGCGGTGAACGGTCGTGGGCCGCTGCGGCCCAAGAGCCGCGTCGCCGACGGCAACGAAGTCCGCTGCAACCCGCCCGGCCGCGGGCTCGGCCCGAGACCGACCGCCGACGTCACGGGCCGGTACGGCGGACACGGACTTGACGGCCTCTTCTGGATCGGCAACCCAGGCCGGTCGACGGGGGAGTGCGGCCACGGCGACCCACCCACCGGGGACTTCTTCCTCGATTACGCGATTGGCTTGATCAAGCACGCCAACTACCGGATTCGGAGCGGACCCCAGTAAGCAAACGATCGTCTGGGCTGACATCTGAAGAGCTGTCAGCCCAGACGCATCAGGCATGCTTGCACCTCGTTTGCCTCTTATTCTGAACGGCAGGCTTCGGATGGGCACGGCTGTGGTCGAGCAGGGCCGGTCGATCACGGAGGCCGCTCTGGCGGCCGGAGTGAGCGGCCGGACCTGCTCGAAGTGGGTGTTGCGATATCGAGCTGAGGCGAGCGGGGATTGTTCGATCGCTCCAGCGCGCCGCGCCGGGTTCACAACCGCACTGACCGCCAGCTCGTGGAGCTGTTGGCGTCGTTGCGGCGGTTGCGGTTCACCGCGCCGGAGCTCGCTCAGCTGCTCGAGATGCCGTGCTCGACGATCAGCGGCATCCTCAAGCGGATCGGGATGGGCAAGCTCGGCCGGCTCGGGCTCGAGCCCGCCGTTCGCTACGAGCGCGACCGACCGGGCGAACTGATACACATTGACGTCAAGAAGCTCGGCCGCATCACCGGCGGAGCTGGCAGACGCATCACCGGCGTTGCCCGCAACCAACGCCTCGCACGAACAGATGCCGCGCGGGTCCGACGAATGCGCGTCGGCTGGGAAGCGGTCCACGTCGCGATCGATGACGCGACCCGCCTGGCCTATGTCGAAGTCCTGCCCGACGAGAAAGCAACAACTGCCGTCGGGTTCCTGCGCCGCGCGGTCGCTCACTTCGCCCGCTACGGCATCACCGTCGAGCGCGTCATCACCGACAACGGCTCCCCCTACATCTCCACCGCCCACAAGATCGCCTGCCACACGCTCGGGATCCGCCACCTCCGCACCCGTCCCTACCGACCCCAAACCAACGGCAAAGCCAAGCGCTTCATCCGCACCCTCCTAAACGGCTGGGCCTACGGCGCGACCTACACCACAAGCGCAGACCGCACCGCCGCCCTTGACGGCTGGCTCCACCACTACAACCATCACCGACCACACCAAGCCATCAGCCGACAAACCCCAGCCAACCGCCTGAACAACCTGCTCAGGACTTACAGCTAGATCGTCGCGGCGGGGCGCGAGGCGCCCCGCCCGATCGCCGCGGTGATCCGCTCGGCGATCCGGGCGCCGGTGAAGCCGACCTCCTCGTGCAGGAGGGCGGGCGTGCCGTGGGTGATGTAGCGGTCGGGCAGGCCGACCCGCAGGATCCGCGAGGCGAGGCCGCTGTCGGACAGCGTCTCCCACACGGCCGAGCCGAAGCCGCCCGCGAGGACGCCCTCCTCGACCGTCACCAGCAGCTCGTGCTCGGCCTGCAGCTGGGCGATCAGGGGCGCGTCGAGCGGCTTCGCGAAGCGGGCGTCCGCGACGGTCGCCTGGATCCCGCCGGCGGCGAGCAGGTCGGCCGCCTCCAGCGCCTTGCCGACGCCGCTGCCGTAGCCGAGCAGCGCGACCTTGCCGTCGCCCTCGCGCAGGATCTCGCCGGTCCCGATCGGGATCTCGCGCGGCGTCGCCGGCAGCGCGACGCCGACCGCCTCGCCGCGCGGGTAGCGCAGCGCGACCGGGCCCTCGTGGCGCAGCGCGGTGCGCAGCATGTGGACGAGCATCGCCTCGTCGCGCGGGGCCATCAGCGTCATGTTCGGCAGCGGCCGCAGGTACGCGATGTCGAAGACGCCGTGGTGCGTCGGGCCGTCGTCGCCGACGAGGCCGGCGCGGTCGAGCGCGAAGACGACGTCGAGGTTCTGCAGCGCGACGTCGTGGACGATCTGGTCGAACGCCCGCTGGAGGAAGGTCGAGTAGATCGCGGCGACCGGTCTGGCGCCCTGGAGCGCGAGCCCGGCGGCGAACAGGATCGCCTGCTGCTCCGCGATGCCGACGTCGAAGTAGCGGTCCGGCAGCGCCTTCTGGAGGATGTCGAGGCCAGTGCCGGTGTTCATCGCGGCGGTGATGCCGACGACGCGCTCGTCGCGCTGGCATTCGGCCAGCAGCGCGTCGCCGAAGACCTTCGTGTACTGCGGCGGCTTCGGCTTGGTGGCGACGCCGTTCGCCGGCACCGGGATCGAGGGGGCGGGCGCACCGTTGGCGATCGATTTGGGCTTGGCGGCATGCCACTTCTCCAGCCCCTCCAGGCCGCC
>JAATFK010000135.1 GCA_015655225.1 Solirubrobacterales bacterium
GCGTGCGGACCGAGGCGACGGTCGGCAGCCTTGCCGCGCTGGTAGCCAGCCGCTGGACGGCGGCGCGGGTGCGGGTGGCGTCGGAGGAGTGCACGAGGATCGTCTCGACGGCACGGTCCTCGAGCCCGGAGTGGTCGAGGCGGGCCTCCGCGCGGGCCGACTCGCCGACGCCCGACTGGGCGCTCGTGAGCTGCTTCGTGCCGGCCATCGAGCCGGCCGCGACGCAGCCGACGACGAGCAGAAGCCAGAGCGCGATGATCGTCTTGGGACGGCGCTCGGCGAGGTGCGCGGCGGCGCGGACGAGGCGGCTCAGGAAGCCGGCGCGGGCGCGGCGAGGGGGTGAGGAGCGGCGGGTCGATGTCATGGGAGGCACGCTCCCAGCGGGCCGGCGCCGTGTCGCTGGGGCGCCGGGGCGTCCGGCGGAGCGCGCACCCCCGGCCGGTGGTGGGGCTATCCCCACCAGGCGACGCCGTGACCGTGTGCTCTGGCACGATTGGACGCGTGATCCGCCACGCCGATCCCGACCGCGACGCGGCCACCTGCGCGGCGATCTACGCGGCCTTCGTCGACGACCATCCGGCCTCGTTCGAGGAGGTGCCGCCGACCGTCGAGCAGATGGCGGAGCGGATCGCGCGGCTGAGCGCGAGCCACGCGTGGCTGGTCGCCGAGCGCGACGGCACCGTCGCCGGCTACGCCTACGCGGGCCCGCACATGGAGCGCCGCGCCTACCGCTGGGCGGCCAACGTCAGCGTCTACCTCGACGCCGCCCACCACCGTCAGGGGATCGGCCGCCAGCTCTACGAGGCGCTGTTCGGACTGCTGCGCCGCCAGGGGCTGCGCACCGCGGCGGCCGGCATCACGCTGCCGAACGCGGGCAGCGTCGGCCTGCACGAGTCGTTCGGCTTCACGCCGGTCGGCGTCTACCACCGGATCGGCTGGAAGGCCGGCGCGTGGCGCGACGTCGGCTGGTGGGAGCTGCAGCTGGCCCCCGAGGCCGACTGGACCAGCGCGCCGCCGGAGCCGCTCGGACCGCAGCGGCTCGACGGCTGACGGGCCGCGTCCCCGCCCCTCAGCTCGCCGTCGGCCCCTCGTCGTCGAGCGGGAGCAGGTAGCGGACGAAGCCGTCGGACGGAGTGAAGCGGTCGTAGACGGTGCGGGCGCGGGCGTTGCCGGCGTCGGTGTGCCAGTAGAGCCGCGCCCAGCCCTCCCGCCGGGCGAGTGCTCGCAGCTCCTCGATCAGCGCCGTCCCGAGCGCGTGGCCGCGTGCGGCGGGCGCGACGTAGAGATCCTCCAGGTAGCAGGCGTCGCGCTCGCTCCAGGTGAACGGGTGCAGGACCCAGTTGGCGAACCCGACCACGTCCCCCTTGCCGCCGCCCTCACGCGCGATCAGCGCCCCGAACGGCGCCGCCGGGTCGAGGATCCGGCGCCACGTCGCCGCCGTCGCCACCTCCGGCACGTCGGCGTTGTAGAAGCGGCAGTACGCCCTCCAGAGCGTCCGCCAGGCCGACTCGTCCGCCGCCGTCGCCGCCTGGATCGCGAACGGGACGGGCGCCGTCACGCGCCCTCGATCCGGGCGAGCGCGTCGGCGTCGCCGTCGGCCGGCGCGTCCGGCAGCTCGACGCCCGGCGGCAGCTCCATGTGCAGGTCGGTCAGCGCGCCCAGCCGCAGGGTCCCCGGCCCGACCTCGGCGGCCAGCACGTGGCCGCCGCGCCGGCGGTCGGCGGTGATCGCGTGCAGGTGGAAGCCGGGCAGCTCGACCCCGCCCGCCCAGCCCGGGAAGACGAAGCCGACGAGCGTCCCCTCGGCCGGCCCGAGCGTGAACTCGACCTGCGTCGCGGCCGCCTCGACCAGCGTCGGATAGGGCGTCGGCTGGCGCGGGACCGAGCGGGCGTGCACCCGGTCGAGGCGACCGTCGAAGCGGATCGCGCACGGCGTCGCGACGCGGTCACCGCTCCCGCCCCCGACGAGCCCGGCGGCCGCGTCGCCGACGGTCCGCAGGAACGCCTCGTGGTCGAGCGCCTCCGTCAGCTCCACCGTCGTGTCGGCGGTGAACGGCGTCACGACCGCGAACGGCGTCTTCTCGTCGTCGGCGACCAGCCCGACGTCGCCGTCGGCGCTCGCCCGCCAGACC
>JAATFK010000261.1 GCA_015655225.1 Solirubrobacterales bacterium
TCGGCCGTCGTCGCATGCAGGACGATGAACGCCTGCCCGTGCTCGGCCATTACCGCGCCGCGCGCGAAGTCGGGCTGGCCGCCGGAGGAGGAGACGTACTCGCTGCCGAGCGACTCCGAGGCGCACTGGCCGAGGAAGTCGACCTCGAGCGTCGCGTTGATCGCCGTCATCAGCGGCTCACGCGCGATCACGGTCGGGTCGTTCGTGTACTCGACCGGGTGGAACTCGACGCCCGGGTTGTCGGCGACGAAGTCGTAGAGCCGCTGGCAGCCGATCGCGCTCGTCGTCACCAGCTTGTTGCGATGCGTGCGCTTGCGCGTGCCGGTCACGACGCCGCGCTCGACGAGGTCGACGAAGCCGTCGCCGAGCAGCTCGGTGTGGACGCCCAGCTCGCGGTGGTCGGCGAGCAGCGCGAGCACGAGGTTGGGGACCGCGCCGATCCCCGCCTGCAGCGTCGCGCCGTCGGGGATCCGCTCGGCGACGAGCGCGGCGATCGCCTCGTCGCGCGGGGTCGAGGGGATCGCCGGCAGCTCGACCAGCGGCGTCTCGGCCTCGCACCAGCCGACCACGTCGCTCACGTGCAGCTGGTTGCCGCCGAACGTGCGCGGCATCCGGGGATTGACCTCGACGAAGAACGGCGCCTCGCCGATCAGCGCGGCGACGTACTCGGCGTCGGGGCCGAGCGAGAAGTAGCCGTGGCGGTCGGGGGCGGAGACGGCGGTCAGGACGAGCTTCGGTGCGAGCGCCTGGCGCATCAGCCGCGGCACGTCGCTGAACGAGTTGGGGACGAGGTCGACGGTGCCGCGCTGGTAGGCCGGGCGGGTGACGGAGGAGAGGAACCAGGAGACGTGGTGCAGGCCGGGATGGGCGCCGTCGAGGTAGGGCCGTGGACGGAGGGCGAGCATCTGGTGGAGCCGGACGCCGGTGAGCGTGGGGGCGGCCGCCTCGATCGCGTCGATCACGTGGACCGGCTCGCCGTTGGCGGCGCCGACGACCACGTCCATCCCGTCCTCGATCCACCTCAGGACGGCCTCCGGGGCGCACCTGCGTGCCGCCAGCGTGGCGGCGATCGGGTCGGGGCTCATGGGGGCGGAGGATATGGGCCGGAGCGGCGCCTGCGCCACGTACGATGCGCGGGAATCCGCGAACGAGGAGCGAGCCATGACGAGCACCGCGCAGCTGATCACCGGGACCGATTTCGTCGCCGTCCACACGACCGACATCGAGCGGACGGTCGCGTTCTACGGCGAGACGCTCGGGCTGACGCGCTCTGTCCACCGCCCGGACAGCGGGTTCGCCGAGTTCGAGACCGGCAACCTCACGCTCAGCATCCTCGACCCGAAGAGAATGGGCCTCGAGTTCAGCGCCAGCCGCGCCGGGATCGCGCTCCACGTCGATGACGTCGCCGCCGCGCGGGCGACGCTGGAGGAGCGCGGCGTGACGTTCGCCGGCGAGACGTTCGACACCGGCGTCTGCCACATGGCGTTCTTCTCCGACCCGGACGGCAACGCGCTCCTGCTGCACGGTCGCTACAGACCGCACGTCACCGACAGCTGAGGGCGGGCCTCACGTCTCCAGCGCCGCGGAGGTCTCCAGCCAGTCGGTCTCCAGCCGCTCGCGCTCGGCCGAGAGGGCGGCCAGCTCGGCGTTCAGCTCCCGCAGGCGGACGTGGTCGCTCGAGGCGCCGGCCATCTCCTCGTGCAGCGCGGCCTCGCGCTGGTCGAGTCTCGTGAGCGAGCGCTCGATCCGCTGGACCTCTCTGCGGGCGGCGCGCTCGGCGCCGCCACCGCCTCTCGGCCTCGCGGGCGCGGGCGCTTTGGCTCCCTGGGCGAGCGGGTCGCCGGCGGCCGCGCGGAGCGTGACGTACTGCTCGATCCCGCCCGGCAGGTGGCGGATCCCGCCGTCCCCCATCAGGCCGTAGACGTTGTCGCAGACGCGCTCGACGAAGTAGCGGTCGTGGCTGACGATCACGAGCGTCCCGGGCCAGCCGTCGAGCAGGTCCTCCAGCGCCGTCAA
>JAATFK010000164.1 GCA_015655225.1 Solirubrobacterales bacterium
GACGGCGCGGGAGCCGGCGATGCGGGCGCGGCCGGTGGCGGCGGCGCGGGCGCGGCCGCTGGCGGCGGGGCGGGCGCCGCCGGGAACGGTCCCGCCACCGTCTCCCCCGGCCCGTCGACCGGCGGCGGCTCGGGCGGCAGCGGCATCAGCGGGCGCAGCCCGGCCGCGATCATCACCCCGCCGGCGAGCAGCAGCACGACCGGCCAGAACCAGAGGCTCGCGCCGCCGCGGCCGGGGATCGCGTCGAGCACCACGAACAGCAGCAGGTCGAGCGCGCCGATGTACGCCGGTCCCGGCTCCTCGTCTACGCCCGCGTAGGCGACCAGCCCGAGCCCCGTCGCCAGCAGGATCAGCTTCCACCCCGGTCCCGGCCCGGCGGCGCGCAGCTCGGTGCCGAAGGAGACGGTCAGGACCGAGCCGATGTACGTCAGCCCCAGCACGAATATGGCGAGCCCGACCGCGTCGATCAGGTAGACCGACTCGCGCCGCCGCCGGTCGCGCAGCGTGATCGCAGCGAGGACGAGGCCGATCGCGATCAGGAAGAGCAGCCAGCGGGTCGTCCCCGGGCCGTGCGGATGGAAGACCCAGCCGACGAACGCGAGCACCGCGATCCCGCCCGTGATCGCGGCGACGAGCAGGCAGATTGCGCTGCGCTCCCGCCGCGCGAGCCACGCCGCCGTGCCGGCCAGCAGCGTCCCGATCCAGAAGCTCGACCCGGCGCCGTTCAGCGGCTGGTTGCTGCCGAGCACCTGGGCGAGCCGCAGCAGCGTCACGAACAGCAGGATCAGCCCGCCGAGCAGGAGCACCTGCTGGTAGGCCCGCGGCCGCTCGCCCTCCAGCGGTGCGAGCACGCCCATCCCAAGCACGAGCCCGCACGCGAGCGCGGTCAGGACGAGGAAGACGCCGGTGCCCCACGACGCGTCGAGGCGGACGTTCACGAGCACGACCGCGAGCGTGAACGGGATCGCCCCGGCGCCGATCAGGTCACCCCGGTGCGGGTGCGGCCGCAGCGCCTCGATCGCGACGCGCGCCCGCTCGCGCAGCTCGTCCTGGTCGGCCATGCGCGCAGCCTAGCGACACAGGCGGTGGAGATCGGCGATCACTCCCGTACCCTGTGGGGATGAGCGATGAGGACCGCACGAGCCCGGTGCTGCGGGCCTCTGACGCGGATCGCGAGGAGACGGCGACGGCCCTGCGCGAGCATTGCGCGGTCGGCCGGCTGACGCACGAGGAGCTGTCGGACCGCCTCGACGCCGCCTATTCCGCCCGCACCGTCGCGGAGCTGAAGGCGCTGCTGCACGACCTCCCGGAGCTGCCGCCGTCGCCCGCCCCGCGGCCGCCGCGACGCACGAGCGACCGGGCGCAGCGGCGCGTCCTCCATGCCGTCGGCACCGCGGTGCTGATCAACGTCGCCTTCCTCCTGCTGTTCCTCGCGAGCGGCGCCCACGGCGGCTACTGGCCCAGATGGATCGTCGCCTTGACGCTGATCCGGCTCGCCTTCGTCGCCTGGCGGGAGCTCGGTCCCGCCGCCCGCACCGACGACGAGCCGCGCCTCGGCCGCGGCGGCGCCGAGCGCCTGCACGACCGCGTCTACCGTGCCGAGCGCGGCGCGCTCCCCCGCGATCGCGACGGGGAAGGGGCGCGGGACCGGCCCGACCGCCGTTAGGCTGGCGTCCATGTCACTCGTCGAGACCGAGGACCGCGGCGCGGTCCGCCATCTGATCCTCAACCGCCCCGAGAAGCGCAACGCGATCCACGGCGAGCTGGTGCTCGCGATCGGTGCCGCGCTCAAGGACGCCGCCGACAGCGCGTCGGTCCGCGTCGTCGTCGTGCGCGGCGCGGGCCCGCTGTTCTCCTCCGGGATGGACTTCCGCGCGCTCAGCGGGCTGGCGTCCACGCCCGAGCGGCTGCGCACCTTCCGCCGGGAGTGCATCGAGTCGTGGAACCGCGCGGAGGAGATGACGAAGCCCGTGATCGCCCAGATCCACGGCGGCTGCATCGGCGGCGCGGTCGAGCTGGCGCTCGCCTGCGACCTGCGCGTGATGGCGAGCGACGCCGTGATCGGGATGCCGGAGACGCGGATCGGCCTGATCCCCGACGTCGGCGGCTCCTCGCGGCTTCCCGCGGTCGTCGGCCTCGGCCGCACGAAGGAGCTGGTGATGACCGGCAAGCTGATCGGCGCCGAGGAGGCCGAGCGGATCGGCCTCGTCAACCGGATCGCGCCGGCTGACGAGCTCGACGCCGCGACCGACGCGCTCGTGGAGGAGCTGCTGGCGTGCGCGCCGATCGCCGTCGGGCTGGCGAAGCGCGTGCTCGACTCGGCCGCCAAGCCGGCGCTCGCGCTGACGCTGGAGCAGGAGGTCCAGGCCCAGCAGCTGTGCGCCCAGTCGGCCGACTTCCTGGAGGGCGCACAGGCGTTGGCGGAGCGCCGCCCGCCCGTGTTCACGGGCCGCTAGCGAGGAGGAGCGTCGATCTCTGGTCGCTGAGCGACCGGAAGTCGACGCTCCTCAGGCGTCCGGCGGCTCAGCCGACGGCGCCCAGTCGACCGGTCCCGCTCTCAGCACGCGGCTCCCCAAGGGGCGGCCGAGCACGTCGCGCACCTCGCCGGTCGCGACGATCAGCGCCGGCAGGTCGACGCCGGTCGCGATCCCCATCTCCTCCAGCATCGAGACCAGCTCCTCGGTCGCGATGTTGCCGGTCGCTCCCGCCGGCACCGGGCAGCCGCCCAGCTCGCCGAAGCTCGCCTCGAACGAGTCGACGCCGGCGTGCAGCGCGGCCAGCACGTTCGCGAGACCGAGGCCACGAGTGTTGTGGAAGTGCGCCGTCAGCTCGACGCCCGGCAGCGCCTCCCGCCAGATGCCGAAGCGCTCCTCCACCAACACCGGGTTCGCCATCCCGGTCGTGTCGCCGAAGGCGATCTCCTCGACCCCGGCGTCCGCCAGCCGCTGCGCGATCGCGGTCACGCGGCCGGCCGGCACCTCGCCCTCGTAGGGGCAGCCGAAGGCGGTCGAGATGACCGCCTCGCGCCGCAGCCCCTCGGTCCCGGCGCGCTCCAGCACGCGGCTGAAGCCGGCGAGCGACTCGTCGACGGTGCGATTGACGTTGTGGCGGTTGTGCGTCTCGGAGGCGGAGAGGAAGACGTTGATCTCGTGGAAGCGCTCGCGCAGCGCGAGCGCGTGCTGGAAGCCGCGCTCGTTCGGGATCAGGACGCTCAGCGACACGTCCTCGGGCACGTCGATCTCGCGCAGCACCTCGGCGGCGTCAGCGAGCTGCGGGATCACGTCGGGGCGGACGAAGCTCGTCACCTCGATCCGCTTCAGCCCGGTCCGGCCGAGCTGGTCGATCAGCCGCACCTTGTCGTGCGTCGCGATCACGTCGGGCTCGTTCTGGAAGCCGTCGCGCGGACCGACCTCGCGGATCCGGACCGACGTCGGCAGCTCGCGGGCAGGCATGGGACTCACTTCACCACATCGAGAGGCCGCCGCTGACGTTCAGCGTCTGACCGGTCACGTAGGAGGCGTCGTCGCTCGCGAGGTAGGCGATCGCGGCGGCGACCTCCTCCGGGGCGCCGCTGCGGCCCATCGCGGTCGCGTCGACCATCCCCTGCTTCAGCCGCCGTCCCAGCTCGCCGTGGCGCTCGGCGAAGCCGTTCAGCAGCGGCGTCTCGATCGGCCCCGGCGCGACCGCGTTCGAGCGCACGCGGTAGCGCGCCGACTCCCGCGCGATCGCCTTCGTGAAGCCGATCACGCCCGCTTTCGCGGCGCTGTAGGTGGCCGAGCCCTGCGAGCCGACGCGGCCCGCCTCGCTGGCGACGTTCACGATCGCGCCGCCGCCCTGCGCCTGCATCCCCGGCAGGACCGCATGGGTGACCGCGAGCACGCCGCGCAGGTTGACGCCGAGGACGTGGTCCCACAGGTCCTCGTCGGTGTCGACGAAGAACGCGAAGCGGTCGGTGCCGGCGTTGTTGACGAGCACGTCGATGCGGCCCAGCTCCTCGAGCGCGAGCGCGACGCAGGCGCGCACGCTGGCACCGACCGCGACGTCCACGTGGAGCGCGATCCCGTCGATCTCGGCGGCGACCGTCCGCGCGCCGGCCTCGTCCTGGTCGGCGACCGCGACGCGGGCGCCCTCGGCCGCCAGGCGACGCGCGGTGGCCGCGCCGATCCCCGACGCTCCACCCGTGACGAACGCGCTCCGGCCGAGCTGTCGCATCGCGGTCAACCATATACTCGCCGCCGTGCCTTCCTCCGTGACCATCGTCGGCGCGACCGGCGACCTCGGCTTCGGCCTCGCCCTGCGACTCGCGAAGGCGGGCGTCCCGGTCGTGATCGGCTCGCGCGACGGCGACCGCGCCGAGCAGGCGGCCGAGCAGGCCGCCTCCCACGTGCCGGGCGCCGACGTCCGCGGGCTCGAGAACACCGAGGCCGCCGCCGCCAGCGAGATCGTCTTCGTCAGCGTCCCCTTCCCGAGCCAGGCCTCGACCCTGAAGTCGCTCAGAGGCGCGCTGCGCGAGGGCCAGATCGTGGTCGACGTGACCTCGCCGCTGGCCTCGACCGTCGGCGGCCGCGCGACGCGCGTCCTCCAGGTCTGGCAGGGCTCGGTCGCCCAGCAGGCGCAGGAGCTGGTGCCGAGAGGCGTCACGGTCGTCTCGGCGCTGCACACGGTCGCCGCCGCGCACCTCGCCGACCTCGCCTACACGTTCGACGAGGACGTCCTCGTGACCGGCGACGACCGCGACGCGAGACGCCGTGTCGCCCGCCTGATCGAGCAGGTCGAGGGGCTGCGCGCGGTCGACTGCGGCAGACTCGAGGTCGCGCGCCTGACCGAGCAGCTGACCGCGCTGACGATCGCGATCAACATCCGTCAC
>JAATFK010000277.1 GCA_015655225.1 Solirubrobacterales bacterium
AGTCGTGATCAGCGCCGACGATCCGCGCGACCTCCTGCTGCTGTTCGACATCGACGGCACGCTGCTGCGGAACGCCACGCGCGAGCACGCGCTGGCGCTGCGGGCTGCGCTGCAGACGGTCCACCGGATCGAGCCCGACCAGGCGAGGAAGAAGATCGTCGACGCCGCCGGCCGCACCGACGGCGAGATCGCGCGGCTGATCCTGCTCGCGCACGGCGTCGACCAGAAGCGGATCGACGACCGCGCCGCGGACGTGCGGATCGCCTGCTGCGAGACGTTCGCGGAGACCTGTCCGGAAGACCTCTCGGAGGCCGTGATCGACGGGATCCCGGAGCTGCTGGCGACCCTCGCCTCCCGCACGAACGTCCTGCTGGCGCTGTTGACGGGCAACTACGAGCCGGTCGCGCGGATGAAGCTGCGCGCCGCCGGGATCGGCAGATGGTTCCCCTCCCATGAGGGCGCGTTCGGCTCCGACAGCGAGGACCGCGCCGAGCTGCCGGAGATCGCCCGCGCGCGGGCGGCGGGGCCCTCGGGCGAGCCGCACCCGCGCGAGCGCACCGTCGTGATCGGCGACACGCCGCGCGACATCGCCTGCGCCCGCGCCGACGGCGTCCACGTGCTCGCGGTCGCGACGGGCCAGTACGGGCCAGACGAGCTGCGCGACGCCGACGGCGTCGCCGCGACGGCCGCCGAGCTCGCTCCCCTGATCGACCAGCTGCGCTAGCGCGCGGGCAGCGCCCGCCGGCCGCTCGCGCCGGGGCGCTCAGCCTCGGACGAGTCTCTTGTACTGGATGCGGTGCGGGCGGTCGGCCTCGGCGCCGAGGCGCTCGTGGCGCTCGGTCTCGTAGGCCTCGAAGTTGCCCTCGAACCAGCGCACCTGCGAGTCGCCCTCGAACGCCAGCACGTGCGTGGCGATGCGGTCGAGGAACCAGCGATCGTGGGAGATGACCACCGCGCAGCCGGCGAAGGAGAGCAGCGCCTCTTCGAGCGCGCGGAGCGTGTCGACGTCGAGGTCGTTGGTCGGCTCGTCGAGCAGCAGCAGGTTGCCGCCGCGACGCAGCAGTCTCGCGAGGTGGACGCGGTTGCGCTCGCCGCCGGAGAGCTTGCCGACTCTCGTCTGCTGGTCGGTGCCTCTGAAGTTGAAGCCCGAGGTGTAGGCGCGGGAGTTCATTCTGCGCTCGCCGACGTCGATCTGCTCGGCGCCGCCGGAGATCTCCTCCCAGACCGTCTTCTCCGGGTCGAGCGCGTCGCGCGACTGGTCGACGTAGGCCAGCTCGACCGTCTCGCCGACCTTGAAGGTGCCGGCGTCGGGCTGCTCCTGGCCGGTGATCATTCTGAAGAGCGTCGTCTTGCCGGCGCCGTTGGGGCCGATCACACCGACGATCCCGCCTCGCGGGAGTCTGAAGGAGAGGTCCTCGATCAGCAGCTTCTCGCCGAAGCCCTTGCGCAGCCCCTCGGCCTCGACCACCACGTCGCCGAGGCGCGGGCCGGCGGGGATGTGGATCTGCACCTGGTCGAGCTTGACGTTGCGGTCCTCGGCCAGCAGCGCCTCGTAGTTGTTGAGGCGGGCTCTCGGCTTCGCGCGGCGGGCGCTCGCGTTCATCCGCACCCACTCCAGCTCCTGGGCGATGATCCGCTTGCGGGCGGAGTCCTGGCGCTCCTCCTGGAGCATCCGCGCCTGTCTCTGCTCGAGCCAGCCGGAGTAGTTGCCCTCGTACGGGATCCCGCGGCCGCGGTCGAGCTCGAGGAACCAGCCGGCGACGTTGTCCAGGAAGTACCGATCGTGGGTGATCGCGACGATCGTCCCGGGATAGTCGTTCAGGTGGCGCTCGAGCCACGCGACCGACTCGGCATCAAGATGGTTCGTTGGCTCGTCGAGCAGCAGCAGGTCGGGCTGCCTGAGCAGCAGCCGGCACAGCGCCACCCGGCGGCGCTCGCCTCCGCTCAGCACGCTGACATCCGCATCGGGCGGCGGGCAGCGCAACGCGTCCATCGCGATCTCGAGCGTCGTGTCGAGGTTCCAGGCGTCGGCCGCGTCGATGCGTTCCTGGACTCGGGCGAACTCGTCGGCCGTCTCGTCCGAGTAGTTCACGGCGATCTCGTTGAAGCGGTCCAGGAGCGCCTTCGTCGCGGCGACGCCGTCCTCCACGTTGCCCTTGACGTCCTTCTCGGCGTCGAGGTGCGGCTCCTGCTCGAGCAGGCCGACGGTGCGGTTCGTGCCCAGCTGCGCCTCCCCGCGGTAGTCCTCGTCGACGCCCGCCATGATCTTCAGCAACGTCGACTTGCCCGCGCCGTTGTAGCCCAGCACGCCGATCTTC
>JAATFK010000218.1 GCA_015655225.1 Solirubrobacterales bacterium
ACCGGCACGCGTTCGGCGCGCTGCTGAGAGTCCAGCGGCTCGTCCCGCGCGTCCCGCCGCGCGTGCTCACCCCGGCGCTGCGCGGGATAGGCGCGAAGCGGATCGTCGACTGGTCGTTCAACCACTACCTCGACATCGCGCACCCCTCGTACGCGCTCGAGGGGCCGCACGGCACGCGGGACCTACTCGGCGGCGGCGCGGCGGCGCGGGCGTCGGCGGTCGCGGCCGCCTAGCGGGTCCGGCCCGCCGCGGCGAGGCTACGGGAGGGGCATCACCCAGAGCCGCCGGTTGGCGAACGTCGCCTCCGTGCCGTTGCAGCCGCAAAAGGCGTAGCGCAGCTCGTACGTGTGCGCGCCGGGGGTCGTCTGGAAGAGGACGGGACCCGGGGCGCCGACGGTCGTGCAGCCGAGGCCGCTGACCGTGCCCGGCGTCCCGAACGGGCCGGGGCCGCCCGAGTCGCCGGGGGCGTCGAAGAGCGTCCCCTCCGGTCCGTTGCAGTAGGGGAACGTCCCCTCGCCCGGGGCCTCGCCGGGCATCGGGGCGCCGTCCTGGAAGAGCGAGACGGCGCCGTCGCCGACGGTCGCCTCGACCGAGGCGGCGACCTCGACCGTTCCCGAGGGCGGGACGGAGACGGTCACGAGCGGGCCGGGCGTCGTCAGCTGGACGAAGGTCGCCGACCCGGTCGACTCGGCGGCCGCGACCTCCGCGTAGGCGCTCGTCGCCGAGAGGCCGGGGGTGCCGGGGGTTCCAGGCGTGCCGGGGGCTCCCGCCGGGCCGGTCGGGCCGGTGGGTCCGGTCGAGCCCGGCGTGCCGCTCGCGCCGGTGGGTCCGGTCGCGCCCGGGGAGCCGACCGCGCCGGTGGGACCGGTCGCGCCCGTCTTGCCGGTCGCGCCGGCCGGGCCGCGCTGGCCGCGCGGCAGGACGCAGCCGGCGGCCTTCGCCGCCGCTCTCTGAGCGACCGCGCGCTTCGCCGTCGCCCGCGCGAACGCGCGCAGCGGCCGAGGGGTGGCGCGGCGCTTCGCCGACGTGGACGCGCTGCTCGGCGCGACCCGTCGCTTCGCCGCCGTGGACGCGCTGCTCGGCACGACCCGTCGCTTCGCCGTCGTGGACGCGCTGTTGCGCGCGCCGCTCCCCGCCACCGGTCGCCTCGCCGCCGTGGACGCGCCCGCCCGCGCGCCCGCCTTCGCCGCTCTCGTCGTCGTTCTCCGCACCGGGGCCTGCACGCAGACGCAGCGTCCGGCCTCGCGACGGCAGCTCCACGTTCCCGCGCTGGTGGGCGTCGCCGCCTGCGCGACGCCTCCGCTGAGCGCCGTTCCCAGCGCCGCGGCCGCCACCGCCGCCACAACCGTTGCTCGCACCACGCCTGCCCCCATCGCTCGCCGTCGTCGCGCGGTCCGCACGCACGCGACCGTCAAGGCGCACGTCGACCGTCGGAGCGCCCAGCTTGAGCGGCGCGAGCGCGGGCTAGACGCTCCGCTCGCCGGCGGACCGCCAGCGCGCGCGGCGCGCCGCCAGCCGCTCGGCCGACGGACGCGCGAGCAGCGCCCCCAGCTCCCGCTCCAGCACGGCGCCGACGCGGGCGAGGAAGGCGTCCGGCTCCTCGTGAGCCGGGCGCGGCTCGGGAACGACCACGTCGGCGATCCCTTCCTCCAGCAGCTGCCACGACGCGCCGCCCTGCGCGGCCGCCAGCTCGGCGGCGTGGTGGAGGTCGCGGTAGAGGATGGCGGAGGCGCCCTCCGGCGCGATCACGCCGAGCGACGCGTGCTCGGCGCAGACCACGCGGTCGACGGCCAGCAGCGCCAGCGCCCCGCCGCTGCCGCCCTCCCCCAGCAGCAGCGCCAGCGTCGGGACCGGCAGCGCGCTGAGGTCCGCGAGGCAGCCGGCGATCTCGGCCGCCACCCCGCCGTGCTCGGCCTCCTCGCTCAGCTCCGCGCCGGGGGTGTCGACGATCGTCACGAGCGGCAGCCGCAGCTCCGCCGCGAGCGCCATCGCCCGCCGCGCCGTGCGGTAGCCGGCGGGACCGACGGCCTGCGGCGCCCCGTCCGCCCCGCGCCGCTGCGCGACCACTACGGCGGGATGGCCGGCCACCCGGGCGAGCGCGATCAGGCAGGCGGGATCATCGGGACCCCGGCCGCGCAGCTCCGTGACGTCCGCGGCGAGCGCCCGCAGGACCGCCGCCGCCCCGGGGCGCCGCCGATCCCGGGCGTAGGCGAGCGAAGCCCAGGCGTCATGAGCAGCCGGCGAGCGCGAGGAATGTCCCTCTGGGGGTGGCATGGACCCCCGAAGGGACATCGCCCCCGAACCGAGCTCGGCCGACGGCGCCGCCACCGCGAGGACCCTCGCGACCCACGCCCGGACCTCGCCCGGCGAAAGCGCCCCGTCGATCAGCCCGTTCGCCAGCAGCGTCTCGGCCGTCTGGACCCCGGGCGCCAGCGGCGCTCCCCGCAGCAGCTCCACGACCCGTGGACCCGCGAACCCCAGCAGCGCGCCGCGCAACGCCGCCGTCACGGTCCCGAGCGAGCCCCAGGACGCGAGCACGCCACCGGTCGTCGGGTGGCCGAGCACGACGACGTACGGCAGGCCGCCGTCGCGCAGCCGCCGCGCGGCGGCGGCGAGCTTCGCCATCTGCACGACCGCGAGCGTCCCCTCCTGCATCCGCGAGCCGCCGGACGCCGGCAGCGCGACGAGCGGCAGCCGCTCCGCCAGCGCTCGCTCGAACGCCCGCGCGATCCGCTCGCCGGTCGCGATCCCGATCGAGCCGCCGAGGAACCCGAACTCGGAGGCGACGACCACCAGCGGCCGCCCGTCGAGCGTCGCCCGGCCGGTCAGGACCGACTCTCCCAGCCCGGTCCGCGCCGTCGCCTCCTCGAGCCGCTCGCGATAGGGCTTGACGTCGGTGAAGCCGAGCGGGTCGTCGGACACCACGTCGAGATCCCACGGCTCCAGCGAGCCGCCGTCGATCACGAGCGCGGCGCGTTCGCGCGCGCTCAAGCCGCTGCTGTCACCCGTGCCCGGCACGCGCGGATCGTAGAGCGCTCTCCGCGAAGACGTCACCGGTGACTACTGCTGCCGTGACTAGTGATTGACTAGTGCTCACATGACGACGACTCACTTCGCCGACCGGCTGATCGAGCGCGTCGAGGCGACCCACAGCCATCTCGTCGTCGGCCTCGACCCCGACCTCCGCGAGCTCCCGCCGGCGCTCCTGCGGGACGTCACGACGCTCGCCGGCGGGGCCCTCGCGGCCGAGCGGTTCGCCACCGCGGTGATCGACGGCGTCGCCGACCTGGTCCCCGCCGTCAAGCCCCAGTCGGCGTTCTTCGAGGCGTTCGGGTCGGCCGGCGTCGCAGCGCTCGAACGGGTCGAGGAGCACGCGCGCGGCGCCGGTCTCCTCGTGATCGAGGACGCCAAGCGCGGCGACATCGGCTCCACGATGGCCGCCTACGCGACCGCCGCGCTCGGGCGTCTGCGCCTCGGCGAGGACGAGCTGCCGGTCCACGACGCGGACGCCGTCACCGTCTCCCCCTACCTCGGCGCCGAGTCGCTGGCGCCGATGCTCGACGCCGCGCGCGCCTTCGGCAAGGGGATCTTCGTCCTCGTGCGCACGAGCAACCCCGGCTCGGGGGAGCTGCAGGAGGCTCCGCTCGACGGGGGCGAGGGACCGCTGTACGCCCGCGTCGCGGCGCTCGTCGACCGGGTCGGCGCGGGCAACGTCGGCGCGCGCGGCTACAGCGACGTCGGCGCCGTCACCGGCCTCACCTACCCGGAGGAGGCGCCGCTGCTGCGCCGGCTGATGCCGCGCGCCCTCTTCCTCGTCCCCGGCCTCGGCGCCCAGGGCGGCCAGCCGCGCGACTTCACTCGCTTCCTCGACGCGCAGGGCCACGGCGCCGTGGTCGCGGCCTCGCGCAGCATCGCCGGCGGCTGGCGCACGCGCACCGACCCCGACGAGCCGCCGCTGGAGGCAGTCCGCCGCGGCGCCGCCGAGGCGGCCGCCGCGACGAACGGGGCGCTCACGCAGGCGCTCGCCGACGCCGGTCTGCCGGGCTGGCAGGACCGTCCCGCGCCGCTCGGCTCGTCGCGCGCCGATTAGCGGGAGCGGTGCGACGGGCATGCTGCCCGAATGCGGTTGATCGACGTCTCCGTCCCCCTGCGCCACGGCATGCCGACGACGCCCGGCGAGCCGGTGGTCGCGCTCACGCTGGCTCACTCGCTCGCCGCCGGTGACGTCGCCAACGTCAGCCGGATCGACATGGGCTGCCACAGCGGCACCCACGTCGACGCCCCGCTGCACGTCCTCGACGGCGAGCCGGACGCCGACGACCTGCCGCTCGACCCGCTGATCGGCTCCGCACGCGTCCTCGACCTGACGGCGGCGAGCGGCACGCTCGACGGGGCCGCCCTCGACAAGGCCCGCCTCCCTCGCCACGTCGAGCGTGTCCTGCTGCGCACCCGCTCCGAGCGCCCGTGGGACCACCCCGAGCCCGAGCCGTCGGTCGGCTTGGACGAAGACGGCGCCCGGCGCCTGCTCGCGGCCGGCGTCCGCCTCGTCGGGATCGACGACCTCTCGGTCGGCGACATCGCCGCCCACCGGCTGCTGCTGCGCCAGCAGGTCGTGGTGCTGGAAGGCCTCGACCTCTGCGGCGTCGCGCCCGGCCGCTACGAGCTGCTCTGCCTGCCGCTGCGGATCGAGGGCTCCGACGCCGCCCCCGCCCGCGTCCTGCTCGGGATCGACTGACCCCGCGCCCCGCGTCCCGCCGCCCGCCGAGCCCGCCGAGCGCCTACTTCGCGTCGAGCCAGTTCGGCCCGATGCCGGCGTCGACCACCAGCGGCGGATCGAGCTCCAAAGCCCCGACCATCTCCCGCACGACCAGCTCGCTCGCCGCCGGCGCCTCCGCCTCGGGCCCCTCGAACAGCAGCTCGTCGTGGATCTGCAGGATCAGCCGCGTCGCCAGCCCGGCTCGCTCCAGCTCCAGCTCGGCGTTCACCATCGCGACCTTGATGATGTCGGCGGCGGTCCCCTGGATCACGGTGTTGACGGCGAGGCGCTCGCCCAGCTGGCGGACCTGGCGGTTGCGCGCCCGCAGCTCCGGGATCTGCCGGCGGCGGCCCATCAGCGTCGTCACGTAGCCGTCCTCGGTCGCCTGCTCGATCGTCGAGGCGATGAACGCGCGGACGGCCGGGAAGCGGTCGAGGTAGCGCTCGATGAACTCCTCCGCCTCCTCGCGCGGGATCTGCAGCCGGTCGGCGAGGCCGAAGCCGGAGAGGCCGTAGACGATCCCGTAGTTGACCATTCTCGCTCTCGACCGCGAGCCCGAGTCCAGCTCCTCGGGCGAGACGCCGAGGATCGAGGCGGCGGTCGCGG
>JAATFK010000104.1 GCA_015655225.1 Solirubrobacterales bacterium
GACGAGGAACTTCTCGAAGTTCCACTGCACGTCGCCCGCCGCGCCCTCGGCGTCCGGCGTCTCGGTCAGCCGTCTGTAGAGCGGGTGGCGCTCGTCGCCGTTGACGTCGAGTCTCTCGGACATCGGGAAGGTCGTGCCGTAGGTGGCGGAGCAGAACGTCGCGATCTCCTCCGCGCTGCCGGGCTCCTGCCCGGCGAACTGGTTGCAGGGCACGCCGAGGACCGTGAAGCCGCGGTCCTCGAAGCGCTGCTGCAGCCGTTCGAGGCCCTCGTACTGGGGCGTGAGCCCGCATCTCGAGGCGACGTTGACGACGAGCACGGCGCGGCCCGCGAACTGCGAGGTCGGAAGCGTGCCGCCGGTCAGGGCGGGGAGGTCAGTCGCGAAGGGGGTCATGGCGCCGATTCTAGTCAGGGCCAGAACCGCCTCGCTTTCCTTGCTTGGGTCCAGCAAGTATGGTTCCGAACCATGGCATCGAGCGCGGGAGCCCTCACGAGCCGGACGCAGGAGGAGCGGTCCGCGCTCTCCGACGCCCGCATGGCGGACGCGGCGGTGACGCTGATCTGCGAGCGCGGCGCCGCCGCGACGACGCTCAAGGACGTCGGCGTGCTGGCCGGCTACAGCCGCGGCCTCGCGAGCTACCGCTTCGGCAGCAAGCCCGGGCTGTGGTCGTTTCTCGTCAAGAGCATCGGGGAGGAGTGGCTGGCCGAGCTGCAGCAGTCGGTCGCCGGCACCTCCGGCGTCGCCACGATCCACGCGGCGGTCGACGCGCACTGCCGCTTCCTGCTCGAGTCCTCCGACCGCACCCGCGCCTTCTACATCCTCTGGTTCGACTCCGTCGGCCCCGACGCCGAGCTGCAGGCGGTGATCGCGAACATCCACGAGCGCCGCCGCACCGACGTCGAGACGTGGATTCGCAGCGGTCTCGCGACCGGGACGGTCCGTCCCGACGTGGACGTGCGCGCGGCCGCCGAGCAGTTCTGCGCGGCGATCATCGGGATCGTCTACCAGTGGCTCGTCTCCCCGCTCGCCCACGCCCGCGTGCGGGAGCTGCACGACGGCTTGAAGGACCAGATGTCGCAGGTGCTCAGTCCCGCCGCGCCCAGAACGCCCGAGGAAAAGGAACGTACGCCGTGACCACGCTGACCGACGTTGCGCAGAGCGAAGCCGAGGACCGCGCCGCCGACTCGCCCCTGCGATTCGTGACGGCGGCCTCCCTGTTCGACGGCCACGACGCGGCGATCAACGTGATGCGGCGGCTGATCCAGGACAGCGGCGCCGAGGTCGTCCACCTGGGCCACAACCGCAGCGTGCGCGACGTCGTGCGCGCGGCGATCCAGGAGGACGTCGACGGGATCGCGATCAGCTCCTACCAGGGCGGCCACACCGAGTACTTCAAGTACGTGATCGAGATGCTGGGCGAGTCCGGCGCCGGTCACATCCGCGTCTTCGGCGGCGGTGGCGGCACGATCACCCAGCAGGAGATCGTGGAGCTGCAGGAGTACGGCGTCGAGCGCATCTACCACCCGGCCGACGGCATGTCGCTCGGCCTCACGGGGATGATCGGCGACCTCGTCGAGCGCGCCACCGAGCAGCGCTTCCCGTCCGCGATCCCCGACCTCTCGGCCCCGCGCGACGACGTCTGGATCGCGCGGATGCTCTCCGCCCTGGAGGACGAGGTGATCGCCGAGTCCGAGCTGGTGCAGCTGCGCGAGGCGTGGAGCGCGGCGGGCGCGGGCGTGCCGGTCGTTGGCATCACCGGCACCGGCGGCGCCGGCAAGAGCACCGTCACCGACGAGCTGCTGTCGCGCTTCATGCAGCACTTCCCGGAGCTGCGCGTCGCGGTGCTCGCGGTCGACCCGACCCGCCGCCGCACGGGCGGCGCGCTGCTCGGCGACCGCATCCGCATGAACAGCCTGCGCAACGAGCGGATCTTCATGCGCTCGATGGCGACGCGCCGCCAGCACCGCGCGACGAGCGCGATGCTGGAGGACGCGGTCGCGTTCCTGCGCTCGGCCGACTTCGACCTCGTGATCGTCGAGACCGCCGGCATCGGCCAGAGCGACTCCGAGATCGTCGACCTGGTCGACGTGCCGATGTACGTGATGACGAGCGAGTTCGGCGCCGCCAGCCAGCTCGAGAAGATCGACATGCTCGACCTCGCCGAGATCGTCGTGATCAACAAGTTCGACAAGCAGGGCGCCGCCGACGCGCTCCGCGACGTGCGCAA
>JAATFK010000684.1 GCA_015655225.1 Solirubrobacterales bacterium
ACCCGACGCGCAGAGGCAGGCGCGGACCCTCACCGCCGATCCCGCCCGACGTCCTCGGACCGGTCGTACGCCGGATGGTCCTCACCGCCGCCTTGACGGGCCTGCGCCGCTCCGAGCTCGTGGGCTTGCGCTGGCGCGACATCGACTGGGCGGTCCAACGCATCCGCGTGCGCAACGCGTACGTCCTGGGCGAGCACTCAAGCGAAGGCAAGTCCGACCGCTCCACCCGCCGCTCGGTCCCAATGGCCGACCGGCTCGTAGCCGAACTCGACGCCTGGTCCAGACGCACCCTCTACGACAGCGAGGAGGACCTCGTCTTCGCGCACCCGCTCACCGGCAACCCGATCGACGGCAACAAGGTGACCAAGAAGTTCCAAGCCGCCTGCGCTGCCGCGGGCGTGCGCAGAATCCGCTTCCACGACCTGCGCCACACCTTCGCGACGCGGCTCGCTGCGACCGGTCAGCCGCTGCGCACGATCCAGGAGTTCCTCGGGCACGCCGACCTCAAGACGACCCAGATCTATGCGCACTACGCGCCGTCGGCGCACGAGGTCGAGATGGTCAACGCGGCCTTCGGGAGCGAGACGGTCGTGCTTGGGAGCCCGCACCCCGTGCCCGACACGTAGGCCGACGGATGCGTTATGTGCGCGACGCGCTCCTCGTTGCGTCACGCTCGCGCTTAGCAAGCAACGTGAAGCTGTTCGAGCATTCCGAGTTCGAGCAGGCGATTGTCCGTGCCGCCGAGCGATTCGGCGTCAACGAACAGTTCGTCGAGAAGGACTACTACGTCACCGACCGGTTCGGGTTGGCGGATTAGGGAGCGGACGTCTAACACCGTGAACTGCGATGTCTAAGATCCCGATTTCATCGACGCAGGACGCTGGTGCTCTGCTACGTGCCCTCGGCGAGCAGGTGAAGGCGGCCGGCGCTGAGTTTGACGTCGTCGTTGTCGGCGGCTCGGCGTTGCCGGCCCTTGGCTTTGCGTCGCGGGCGACGAAGGACGTCGATGTGCTGGCTGTGCGGGCCGGCGGCGCCCTTGTCTCGGCCGATCCGCTGCCGCTGGCTCCGGTCGAGGCGAGCGGCCGGGTCGCGCGTGATTTCGGGCTGCCGGCGGACTGGCTGAACAGCGGTCCCGCCGGGCTGCTGGACCTCGAGCTCCCAGAGGGGTTCGCCGAGCGGGTTGAGGTGCGCGAGTACGGGCCGGCGCTGACGGTGCGGTTCGCTGCGCGCCTGGACCAGATTCACTTCAAGCTCTACGCGGCGGTCGACGCGAGCACGCCCGGCAAGCATGCGGCCGACCTCCGCGAGCTGGATCCGACCCGCGACGAGCTGATTGCCGCGGCGCGCTGGAGCCTCACGCACGATCCGTCGGACGGCTATCGCGAGATGCTGGAGCGCGCGCTGGAGTACTTCAGGGTCGACGATGCCGACCTCGCTTAGGAGATCGCTCGACGCGGCGCTGCTGGACTTCGCCTGGTCGGAGTGGGCGCAGATGGGCGTGCTCGCCTCCGCGCCGGGCAGGAGTCCGTGGGCGCAAGACCCGGAGGCGTTGGTCGTCTTCGCGTTGGAGGTCGCGCGCGACGATCCGCGGCTGTTCGATGAGCTGCTGGACTGGCTTCTGCGCAACGAGCGGTTGGTGAGCATGCGACGGCTGCGGAGCTTCGCCGTCGATCCGCAGGACAGACGACTGGTCGACGGGGCGCTGGCGTGGGTCGATGCGCACCGGCCGCGCGCTCGCCTGAGAGGGCGCCGCCAACACCAGCTCTCCGGCGAGCCGGTGCCGCTGTTCACGGATAGCGGCTTTCCGATGCGGGAGCCGGATCCGTCGTTTCGCTCAGTCGGGTTCGTGCGCCCGCCGGTCGCGCCGAGCGGGAAGTCGCAGGCACCTGACCTGCGAGCGCCGGTGAACTTCGCGTTCCGGCTGCGGCAGGTGCTCGGGCTCGGGGCGCGGGCAGAGGTCCTCCGGCTGCTGCTGACGAGCGCGGCGCCGAGCATGAGCACGGCCGATCTGGGAGCCGGCGCCGGCTATGCGCGACGCAACGTGCTGGACGCGGTCGGGGCGCTGCAAGAAGGCGGTGTCGTCTCGGCGCTCCGCGGCACCGGTGCTCAGCGGTTCGCGATCGATCGCGGCGCATGGGCTGCGCTGCTTGGGCTCGGCGAGGAGGAGCTTCCCGAGGCACGCGCGTGGCCGCAACTGCTCGGCGCGCTCGTACACATTCGGCGCTGGCTTCGCGACCTCGAGAGCGAGGAGCGCTCGGACTACATGCGAGCCAGCCGCGCGCGAGACGTGGTGGACGAGATCACGACCCGGCTCTCGATCGCCGACGTTGAGGTCGCGCGCCGTCCTGGCATCGAGGCTGCTTGGCCGGACTTGGAGCGGACCGTCACGGCCGCGGTCGCGGCGCTCCGCGCTCCGGCTCCTCGGCCGCCGAAGAGACGCCCGCCGACCAGGCGCTCCGACGGCACCGCCGTCAAGCTCGCGCGGTAGTCGCCGCACCTCACCGATCGCTCATACCTGATCGGCAAGGCGTGGCGCTGGCGCCGGGCCGCGACGGCATGGTCACGCAGAGGAGAGGATTCAACCATGGTCTGACGGGGCATCGATCGGTGCCGTATCCATCTCTGGCCAGGGTTTCGTGACCGGACCGCCTGTGGCTCCCGTCACGCACCGGCGGCCGTCGACCCGATGCGCGCCCGGAGAAGCGCGGCTGAGCGATCTACTGTCGTCTGCCTACCGGGCGCAGATCGGTCGCTACGGTCGGGGCGTCCCACGCTCGCTCCTCCTCCTGGAGTGGGGCGTCCCCAGCGCGCCCTCGAAGCTCCCGCCACGGTCGAGCATTCGCGCGAAGTGTTGGGTCCGTCCCGCCACGCGGCAGGACGGCCGGCATCCACGCCTAGCCCCCCCGCCGCACGACGCTGGCGAGAGGGTCCGCCCGGGATCCCGAGCGCGATTGCCGCTTACACAGATCGGACCAGGTCCGGGGGTGCGGAGGAGCGTCCGAGCCGGCGGCCCGGACGCTCCGCTCTCTCGGCCGGTCATGCGGAGGTGACCGGCCGAGAAGGTCCTAGTCCGCCATGTAGTCGTGCAGCACGACAGGCGGACTCGTGGAGTGATTGAACTTGAGCGACCAGCGCCAGCCGCCGTGCATTCTGATCGGCGTGAACGGCATGATGTCCTCGCCCTCGGCGTCGTAGAACTCGAGCGTCGCGTCGCCGCCCCAGACCGGGCCGATCTCGCGGTCGTCGCCCCAGTGCGCGACGAGATCGTCGACCATCGGCCGGCCGTTGCAGATGTCCCAGAACTGACGGTGGCCGATGTGCCGAGCGGGCACGTCGGGACGGTAGAAGAACGGCAGCTCTTCGACCGCGTACTCGCGCTCCATGTCGACGCTCGCACGCAGCACCGTCCCGAAGTTCTCGACCGTGTAGGTCGTGCGCACGCCCGGCTGCGGGCCGTTGTGGAGCTCGTCGGCCTCGTGGAAGTGCGAGAACTGTACGTCGGCGACCTTGTGCGGCATCCCGCCGCACCGGCCGAGGTAGGCGAGCCAGTCGCGGTTCACCCACGAGTAGAGCATGTAGTAGTAGTCGAGGCCCTCGAATCTGCACGGGACCATGAAGTACGACTCGGCGTACTGGACGCGCTTCTCGCTGATGAACTCGGTCGCCATGCGGTCGGTGTAATGCCAGCCCTCGAAGTTCCAGAGCGTGATGTGCCCGGTCCCGTCGACCTCCAGCTCCGCCGGCGTGTACGCGCGCACGGCCTCCGGGTCGGCTTCCCACGAGATGATCGTCATGTCGCCGGAGATGCGATGGGACGGCTCCTGCATGAGGGCGAGCATGCTCGCTCTGCCGCCGGGGGTGATCGGATACATCCACTGCTTGTTGTTCAGGTTTGCCATGTGGCGCGACCCCTTTCGGTCGTAGTGGTACGCCGGGCCGGCAGGCGCAGGCCCGGCGTCGTCACAGCTCGAAGACCGTGTGGTGCTCGTGCCACCCCTCGGCGATGTCGACCCGCCGCGCGAACCACACGTC
>JAATFK010000631.1 GCA_015655225.1 Solirubrobacterales bacterium
CGACCGTCGGCGGCCGCGCGACGCGCGTCCTCCAGGTCTGGCAGGGCTCGGTCGCCCAGCAGGCCCAGGAGCTGGTGCCGAGAGGCGTCACGGTCGTCTCGGCGCTGCACACGGTCGCCGCCGCGCACCTCGCCGACCTCGCCTACGCGTTCGACGAGGACGTGCTCGTGACCGGTGACGACCGCGACGCGAGACACCGCGTCGCCCGCCTGATCGAGCAGGTCGAGGGGCTGCGCGCGGTCGACTGCGGGAGACTCGAGGTCGCCCGCCTGACCGAGCAGCTGACCGCGCTGACGATCGCGATCAACATCCGTCACAGAGCGACGGCCGGGATCAAGATCACCGGCCTGCCCGACGAGCTCTGGAGCTGAGATGACAGCGGCCGGCGCTCCGGTCGTCGTGCTCGCGGGCGGGACGGGCGGCGCCAAGCTCGCCCGCGGCATGGCGGACGTCGTGGGAGACGACCTCGTCGCGATCGTCAACACCGGCGACGACGTCGAGATGTACGGCGCCCACGTCTCCCCCGACCCCGACCTCGTCACGTTCTGGCTCGCGGACCGGATCGACCCACGCGGCTGGGGCCTCGCCGACGACACCTTCCACGTGATGGACGGCCTGCGTGAGCTGGGCGTCGAGATCTGGTTCAACCTCGGCGACCGCGACCTCGCCTACGGGCTCGAGCGCTCGCGGCGGCTCGCCGCCGGCGACCGCCTGACCGACGCTGTCGCGGAGCTGGGGCGCGCGCTCGCGATCCCCGGGCGGGTCCTGCCGATGTGCGAGGAGCCGGTCCGCACGCACGTCCTCGCGCACGGGAGAACCTGGCCGTTCCAGGAGTTCATGATCCTCGGCCGCGCGCGCGGCCCGGTCGACGGCGTCGACTTCCGCGGGATCGCCGCCGCGAAGCCGACGCCCGAGGTGCTCGACGCGATCGCGCGGGCGCGGGCGATCGTGATCGGGCCGTCGAACCCGATCGTCTCGATCGGCCCGATCCTCGCGGTGCCGGGGATGCGCGACGCGCTGCGCGCCTCCGCCGCGCCGGTCGTCGCGGTCAGCCCGATCGTCGGCGGCGAGGTCGTCAGAGGCCCGACCGCCGCGTTCCTCCAGTGGGCCAGCCAGCCGGTCACGGCGGCCGGCGTCGCCGCCCTCTACGCCGACGTGATCGACGGGATCGTCGCCGACGCGCCGCTCCCGTCGGCCGCGCCGCTCGCGGTCCACGTGACCGACGTGCTGATGCGGGACGCCGCCGGCCGCGAGCGCCTCGCGCGGGAGGCGCTCGCGTTCGCGGCGTCCCTCGCGCGCTGACGCGACGGGACGAACGGATACCGTAGGCCGCCCATGCAGACCGTCGCCATCCTGCCGATCAAGCGCTTCCAGGGCGCCAAGCGGCGCCTCTCCGCCGCGCTGCCGGACGGCCCGCGCCGCGCGCTCGCGGAGGCGATGTACGTCGACGTGCTGACCGCGCTGCGGCGCTCCTCCGCCGTCGACCAGGTGCTCGTCGTGACGGCCGACCCGGGCGCGCAGCGGATCGCCGAGGGGTACGACGCGATCGCGCTCGACGACCCCGCCGAGAGCGGCATGAACCAGGCGCTCGTGCGCGGGATCGCGCACGCGCTCGAGCTCGGCGCCGAGCAGGTCCTCTGCGTCCCCGGCGACGTGCCGATGCTCGACCCGGTCGAGCTGGACGCGCTGGTCGGCCGGCCGCGCGCGGTCGACCGCTTCGTGGTCGTGATCCCGGACCGCCACGGCACCGGCACGAACGCGCTGCTGCTCTGCCCGCCGGACGCGATGCGGCCCGGCTACGGCCGCGACAGCGCACAGCGCCACCAGCGGCTCGCGGAGGAGGCGGGGCTCGCCGTCGACGTGGCCGAGCTGGACTCGCTCGCGCTCGACGTCGACACGCCCGACGACTTCCGCGCGCTGCAGCAGCTCGTGGCGGAGCGTCGCGGCGGCGCCGCGCACACGCGCGGGATGCTGAACCAGCTGATGCGCACGAACCCGATCCGCGACTGATGCTCTCGGTCCTCGCGCTGGAGGGCCTGCCGGAGATCCCGGCGGGAGCGGACCTCGCGTCCCTCGTGGTCGAGCGGCTTCCGGAGCCTCTGCGGGACGACGAGGTGCTGGTCGTCGCCCACAAGGCGGTCTCGAAGGCGGAGGGCCGCACGCGGCGGCTGGAGGACGTCGTCCCCGGCGAGCGTGCGCGGGCGCTGGCGCTGCCGTTCGGGAAGGACCCGCGGCACGTGCAGGTCGTGCTCGACGAGACGCGCGAGCTGATCCGCGCCGAGCGCGGCGTGCTGATCTGCGTGACGCGCCACGGCTTCGTCTGCGCGAACGCCGGCGTGGACGCGTCGAACGTGGACGCGGGCGACACGCTCGTCCTGCTCCCGTTGGACCCCGACCGCTCGGCGCGGGCGTTGCGGGCGCGGCTGCGGGAGCTGACCGGCGCCGCGCCGGCGGTCGTGATCACCGACTCGTTCGGGCGCGCGTGGCGCCACGGGCAGGTCGACGTGGCGCTCGGGATCGCCGGCCTCGCGCCGCTGGAGGACTGGCGCGGGAAGCCCGACTCGGTCGGCCGCGAGATGCGCGCGACCTGGATCGCCCTCGCCGACGAGGTCGCCTCCGCCGCCGACCTCGCGCGCGGGAAGGACACGCGGCAGCCGGTCGTCCTGATCCGCGGCCTCGGCCGCCACGTCAGCGCCGAGGACGGTCCCGGCGCCTCGGCGTTGATCCGCCCCGAGGCGGAGGACATGTTCCGCTGAGGCGGAACCCGCTGCAACATCCGTCCGCGTGAGCGCGCGCCTACGCGCCAGCACTGGTACGTTCGGTCTTCGGGAGCTCTGCGCTTGACGCCGTCCGTGCACCTCTGACCAGGGCAGTCGGGCGCGCAGCGCCATCCTGCATCTCCGAATCCAGTCGCGCGGCGTCGTGCGCTGCGCCCATGGAGGTATCGATGGCTCGCCATCCCCTGGCCGCTGCCCCGAGGCAGCGGCCCCATCACGCGCGGATCCTGCGCGTCGCACTGCCGCTCGCGTGCGTCGCGGCCGCCTGCGTCACCGTTCCCGCGTCCGCCGAAGCGGCTCAGCTGGTGGTCGGCAACGACCCGGCCGGCTGCCCGAGCGCCGGCTACACGACGATCCAGTCGGCGGTCGACGCCGCCTCAGCGGGTGACACGATCGCGATCTGCCCGGGCACCTACGTCGAGGGGGGCGGCGCGCCGAGCAGCTCGGCGCTGACGATCGAGAAGTCGCTCACGATCCGCGGCGCCGGCGCCGGGCTCGTGACGATCGAGCCGAACCCGGCGGCCGGCGCCGTGATCGGCAACGCGTCGGGCGGGCAGAACCTGACCCGCTTCGACGCGATCGGCAACGTCGTCTCGGTCGACAGCCCGGCCCCCGCGACCGCGGTCGTGAACGTCGACATCAGCGGCGTGACGATCAGCGGCGGCGCGGTGCGCGTCGACTCCGGCATCGCGTTCACGAACGCCACCGGCTCGCTCCAGGACGCGCACGTGACGAGCATCGACACGAGACAGGTCGGCGCGCAGTCGGGCATCGCCGTGACGGCCTACAGCGACCAGCCGGCCGGCGACTTCCCGGTGCTGCTGCAAGGCGACCTGATCGACAACTACAACAAGGGCGGGCTCTACGTCAGCTCGATGGACTTCACGGCCAGAGCGGTCTCCGGCTCGCGCGTGCGAGCGACCCTCGAGGCGAGCCGCATCGAGGGCCTCGGACGCCAGCATGACCAAGGCCAGAACGGCGCCTACATCGGCGACGGCGCGGCGGCGACGATCAGCGGGAGCACGATCGCCGACAACTACGACACCGACATGAGCGACCCGTCCAACCCGGGCTACGCGGCCTCGGTCGGCCTGCTCTTCTGGAACGCCGATCTGACGGCGTCCTCGGTCACCGCCAGCAACCTCCAGGGCAACGGCTACGGCCTCGCCAACGTCGACGAGGGAGGCGTCATCCGCAGCGATGCCCTGCTCGCACAGGGGAATTGGTGGGGCTCGATCCACGGGCCGTCGCCCGATGTCGCGGGCGCCAACACGGAGCCGCCGGCAGCCGGCGACCGCACGCAGGGCGCGATCACCACCGCGCCGTTGCTCACGACCCCCGCGCCCGCTCCGACCGTGCCCGGGTCCGCCGCCGCGACGGCTCCCACGGTGGCGATCACCGCGCCGTCGGACGGCGGCGTGCTCACGCCTGGGGCTCCGGTCCCGATC
>JAATFK010000628.1 GCA_015655225.1 Solirubrobacterales bacterium
GGCCGTCCCTCGTCCACGTGGCGTCGCGCGCGGGCGGCGAGTTGCCGGGTCGCCGCCGGCGAGCGGCCGACGACCTCGGCCGTCTCCTCGAAGCTGAGGCCGAAGACGTCGTGCAGCAGGAACGCCGTCCGCTCGGCCGGGGAGAGGCGTTCGAGCACGACCAGCAGCGCCATCGAGACGGACTCGTCGAGCGTCACGCGCTCGGCCGGGTCGTCGGCCGCCACGTCCTCCACGAACGGCTCGGGGAGCCACGGGCCGACGTAGCGCTCGCGCCGCGCGCGGGCGCTGCCGAGCGCGTCGAGCGCGAGGCGCCCGACGGTCGTCGTCAGCCACGCGCGTAGGTCGCGGATCGCGTCCGGGTCGTCCAGTCGCTGCAGCCGCAGCCACGCGTCCTGCACCGCGTCCTCCGCCTCGGCAACCGAGCCGAGCGTCGCGTAGGCGACTCGCAGGAGGTGCGGACGGTGCGCCTCGAAGGCGGCGCTCAGCCGGTGCGCGTCAGCCATCTCGCGAAGGGTGTCGCACCGAGGACGTCCGGCGTCGCGCATGTCAGCCCGCCGTCGCGCAGCGCGCGTCCCGCCGCGCCGACGAGCGGCAGTCGCAGCGGCACGCCCCGCCGCCCGCGGGCGGCGGCCCACTCGCGCGACAGCGACCCCAGCTCCCGCACGTGCGGACCGGCGACCTCCACCCGTCCGCCGGTCGCGGGGCGCTCCGCCAGGTCGGCGAGCACGAGCGCCACGTCGGTGGCTGCGACCGGCTGCAGCGGGAGCAGCGCGGTCGGGCGCACGCGCCAGCGGGCGGCGGTCGTGAGCCACTGGTCGACGAACTCGTGGAACTGCGTCGCGCGCAGCAGCGTCCACGGGACCGGGCTCCCGGCGACCAGCCGCTCCTGCTCGACCTTGAGGCGGTAGTAGGCGAGCGGGACGCGCTCGGCGCCGACGATCGAGACGGCGACGTGGCGGGTGATCCCGAGCCTCGCCTCCAGCTCCAGCAGCCGGCGGGTGCCGTCGACCAGGACCGCGCGGCCACGCGCGCTCGATGCCCCGTTGGCGGCGTCGACCACCACCTCGACGCCGGCCAGCGCCGCCTCAAGCCCTCGCCGGTGACGAGGTCGGCCGGGCGCGTGGGCGAGCGGCGGCTGACCGCACGCACTCCGTGCCCGCGCCGCACCAGCTCGTCGGCGAGCGCCCGTCCGAGCGTCCCGCTGCCCCCGATGATCGCCACGTCCATGCCCTCAGGACGACGGACGCGGCGATCGTGTGACATCGCCTACAGCAGCGTGCCGCCCGAGGCCTCGATCCGCTGGCCGGTGACCCAGCGGTTGCCGCCGGAGAGGAGCGCCGCGATCGCGCCGCCGACGTCCTCCGGCTCGCCGACGCGGCCGAGCGCGGCCTGCGCGGCGAGGATGCTGCGCAGCTCCTCGTTGTCGCGCATCATGCCGCCGCCGAAGTCGGTCCCGATCGGGCCGGGGGCGAGCGTGTTGACCGTGATGCCGCGCGGACCGAGCTCTCTCGCGAGGTAGCGCGTCAGCACCTCGACGGCTCCCTTGGCGGAGGCGTAGGCGGCGTAGCCGGGGCTGGTGAAGCGCGTCAGCCCGGTCGAGAGGTTGACGATGCTGCCGCCGTCGGCGAGCAGTGGCAGGAGCGTCTGGGTGAGGAAGTAGACGCCCTTGAAGTGGACGTTCAGGAGCAGGTCGAAGTCCTCCTCGGTGGTCGACTCGAACGGCGCGCCGATGCCGGCGCCGGCGTTGTTGACGAGGAAGTCGAAGCGGTCGCGCTCCCACTCCGCGAGCGTCGCGCGGACCGCGTCGGCGAAGGCGCCGAAGGTCGCGACGACGCCGACGTCGAGCTGGAGCGCGACGGCGCGCTGTCCGCGCGCGGTGATCTCGGCGACGACCGCGTCGGCCTCGGCGGCGTTGGAGCGGTAGGTGAGGATCACGTCGACGCCGTCGGCGGCGAGGCTCAGTGCGGTGGCGCGGCCGAGGCCGCGGTTGGCTCCGGTGACGATGGCGGTTCTTGGTTGGGTGGTCATGGGGACTCGCTCTCTGAGGGGAGGTGGGAAGGTCGGCTCGCTCGACTGTGGCGCGCGGTCGCGCGCGACGAAAGGGGAGGCTGGATCCATGGACTGGCAATCCGTGGCTGACGACGAGGAGGCTGCGATCATGAGGGGATGGACCGTCCGCAGCTGGCCGACTTCCTCCGCCGCCGTCGCGAGGCGCTGCAGCCGGAGGACGTCGGGCTCGTGAAGGGACCGCGCCGGCGCACGAGCGGCCTGCGGCGCGAGGAGGTCGCGGCGCTCGCGAGCATGTCGACCGACTACTACAGCCGCCTCGAGCAGCAGCGCGGGCCGCAGCCGTCGGAGCCGATGCTGGCGGCGATCGCGCGCGGGCTGCGGCTGAGCCAGGACGAGCGCGACCATCTCTTCCGCCTCGCCGGCCACACGGCGCCGGCGCGCGCGTACCGCTCCGAGCACGTCAGCCCGGCGCTGATGCGCGTGCTCGACCGGCTCGACACGCCCGCGA
>JAATFK010000476.1 GCA_015655225.1 Solirubrobacterales bacterium
GCATCCGCTCGGCGATCCTGCAGACGATCGTCGGCGTCGTCGACCGTGGGCTGGGGGTGGAGGAGGCGGTGGAGGCGCCGCGCGTGCACGTCGAGGACGGCGTCGTGTTCGCGGAGCCCGGCGTCGAGGTGGCGGAGCTGGAGGCGGCCGGCCGCACCGTCGTCGGCTTCCGCAAGCGCAACCTCTTCTTCGGCGGAGTCCAGGCGGTGGAGCGCGACCCTGCTACCGGCGCGCTCGACGACGGCGGCGACCCGCGGCGCGGGGGTGCGGCGGTCGTGGCGTAGGGGATGAGTGCAGGTCTGCTGTTGCTGAGCAACAGCAAAGCTGCGCTCATCCCCCGGAGGCGCCGGCGCCGGCTACTGCCCGGCTCTGTCGGCGGCCTGGCCCTCGCCCTCCCAGTCGCCGGCGACCGCCTGGCCGTCGGCGTCGCCGGGCTCCTTCGGCTCCGGCGGATTCGCGCCCGGGACGGCGGAGTCCGCGCGCTTGCGGTTCCAGTCCGCCCTCGTCTCGTCGACGTGCTCGCCGAGCTGGTCGGTTCTGTGCTCCAGCTCGCTCGCCGTCTGCTCCATCGCATCCTCGGCCTCGCGCACCTGCGCGTAGGCCTCTTCACGTTCGCTCATGCTTCGAGCGCTACCCGCGCACGGCCTAGGTGAAGCGGACCTTGCCGTTCGAGCGGGCGCGCGCTTGCGCTCGCGTGACGAACTCGATTCGCTTCATCGCGGCGCGGAAGAGGCGCGAGACGAGCCGCAGCCGCGCGTTCTCGGAGCGCAGATCGAGGAGGCCCTGCTTCGCGTCGAGCCCGAAGTCGACGGTCGCCGCCATCTCGTAGGCGGTCATCGTCGCGAGCGCCTCGGGGTCGGGACGGTTGTCGGTCGCGGCGTCGACCAGATCGGAGTAGAGCTGGCGCGCCAGCTCGGCGGCGGCCTCGTCCGGCTCCTCCGCTCTGTCCTCCAGGTACTCGACCGTGCCCGCCGGATAGGGCAGCCGCTCGTCGCGCTCGACGATCCGGAACGGCCGCGTCCCTCTCGTCAGCAGGTTGATGCGCCCGTCGTCCGTCCGCTCCAGCACCTCGGTGATCTCGACCGCGCAGCCGACGTCGCGCAGGCCGTCGTCGGCGAGCCAGACGATCCCGAACTCGGTGCGCCGCCGCAGGCACTCCTCGATCATCGTTCTGTAGCGCTCCTCGAAGATGTGGAGCGGGACGGCCTCGCTCGGGAGCGCGACGACGCCGAGCGGGAAGAGCGGGAAGTGCTGGTGCAGGCGGTTGGGCATCGCGAGGGAGTCTAAGCGCGACCCGTCACGTGACCTCCGGTGACGCGCGGCCCGTACCTCACGAGACATGCCATCGACCGCGATCGTCTGGCTGCGGCGCGACCTGCGCCTCCACGACCACCCGCCGCTGCACGCGGCGCTCGCCGCGCACGACCACGTCGTCGTGGCGTTCGTGCTCGACCCCGCGATCCTCACGGGCCGCTTCGCGTCGGGACCGCGGACCGCGTTCATGCTCGACGCGCTGCGGGAGCTGCGCGACGCGGTCCGCGAGCGTGGCGGGGTGCTCGCGATCCGCCACGGCCGGCCCGAGGAGGAGCTGCCGCGCCTCGCCGCCGAGCTGGGAGCGGAGGCGGTGTACTGGGCGAGCGACGCGACGCCGTACGCGATGGCGCGCGACCGCGGTGTCCGCGAGGCCCTCGCGGCCGCCGATCCGCCCGTGGGGGCGGTGCCGGGCCCGGGCAACTTCGTCGCCGACGTGGGCGTCCCACGCACGAGAGGCGGGAGACCGTTCGCCGTCTTCACGCCGTTCTTCCGCGTCTGGGGGACGCTCGACCGGCGCGCCGTCCATCGCGCGCCCCAGGCGATCCCGAGGCCGCCCGGCGGAATCACAGCCGGCACGATCCCCTCGCCCGCCGACCTCGGCCTCGCCGACGACCTCGTCGGCGAACGGGCCGTGGAACCGGGGGAGACGGCCGCCCGTGCCGCCCTGCAGCGCTGGCTCGACGGCCCGCTGCCCGACTACGCCGACCAGCACGACCACGTCGCCGCCGGCAGCTCCGCGCTCTCGCCGTACCTGCGCTTCGGCTGCCTCTCGCCGCGTGAGCTGGAGGAGCGCGCGGCCCGTCGCGGCGGCGCCGGCGCGGAGGCGTTCGTCCGCCAGCTCGCGTGGCGTGACTTCTACGCCCACGTCCTCCTCCACCATCCCGGCGACGCCCGCCATGAGCACCAGGAGCGGATGCGCCAGCTCGCGTGGGAGGACGACGCCGAGGGACTCAGGGCGTGGCGGGAGGGCCGCACCGGCTTCCCGCTGGTCGACGCGGGGATGCGGCAGCTGCGGGCGAGCGGCTGGATGCACAACCGCGCGCGGCTCGTCGTCGGCTCGTTCCTGACGAAGGACCTGGGGATCGACTGGCGCGAGGGCGAGGCGTGGTTCATGCGCTGGCTGCTCGACGGCGACGTCGCCTCCAACAACGGCAACTGGCAGTGGATCGCGTCCGTCGGGGTCGACCCGGCGCCCGCGTTCCGGCGGATCCTCAACCCGACCCTGCAGCAGCAGCGCCACGATCCCGACGGCGAATACGTGCGCCGTTGGGTGCCCGAGCTGCGCGGGGTCCCCGACGAGCTGCTGGCGGAGCCGTGGCGGATGTCCGACGCACAGGAGGACGCGGCCGGCTGCCGCGTCGGCCGCGACTACCCGGCGCCGATCGTCGACCACAAGGAGGAGCGCCAGCGGGCGCTCGCCCGCTACCGCGACGTGCCGGCCGCCGCGTCGTCGTAGACGGGCTTGCGCGCGGCGAGCAGCAGGTTGTAGAAGATCGCCGGCGGGAGGCGGCCTTCGAGCAGGCGCTCGTCGAGCTTCTGCAGCAGCAGGTAGCCGCGGTAGGCGTACTGGCGCCAGCCCCACGGGATGTCGGCCGGCTCGGCGCTCGCCTCCAGCACGCGGTTGGTCCAGCCGAACCAGTTCGCGACCAGCTCCTCGCCGCGCACCTCCACGTCGGCGAAGCCGGCGGCGTGCGCGCGGTCGGCGAGGTCGCTCTGGGTGAACGCGTGGATGTCGACGAACTGCTCCAGCGCGTGGTCGTGGGCGTGGCCGTTCGTGGGGCCGTGGCCGTTGCCGTTCGCGGACCCCGGCTCCGGCTCGCTCGCCGCCGCGCCGAGCGGCCGCGCGCCGATCGCCCGCCGCCAGAGCGGCGCGACCGCGGCCGCGCCGCGCTTCGGCACGCGGGCGAGGCGGTCGCCGACGCGCGAGGGCTCACCGGCGAAGACGAGCGTCCCGCCCGGCCGCAGCACGCGGTGGAACTCGCCGAACGCCTGCTCCAGGTCGGGCAGGTGGTGCAGGACCGCGTGGCCGAGGACGAGGTCGAACGACTCGTCCTCGAACGGCAGGTCCTCGGCGTCGGTCGCGACCGTTGCGACCTCGAGCCCGAGGCGGTCGGCGTTGCCCCGCAGCGTCTCCAGCATCCCGGGGGAGATGTCGGTGCAGGTCGCGCGCTCGACGACGCCGGCCTGCAGCAGGTTGAGCGAGAAGTAGCCGGTGCCGGAGCCGATCTCCAGGGAGTCGCCGTAGCCGCGCGCGAGGGCCGGGCCGAGCACCTTGCGGAGCTTCATCAGCACCTGCTCCTGGCCGGGCTCGCCGAAGTCGATGCCCCACTTCGCGTCGTAGCTCTCGGCCGCCACGTCGTGGTAGCGCGTGTTGACGTCGCGGATGTCCTCTGCGGTGCGTGGCGCCTCCATCGGCCGCGGAACTCTACTCTGTCGTCGCTCATGGAGACCGCATACGTTCAGTCGAACCAGCCGGACGGCGTCCCACCCCTCTCGCTCACCGGCGAGCGCACGCTGCCGGACGTCCCCGAGGAGAACTACTGGTACCGACGGCACCTCGCCGTCTACGAGTGGATCGGCGCGCGGACCGTCGGCAGACGCGTCGTCGACATGGCCTGCGGGGAGGGCTACGGCTCCGAGGTGCTGGCGCGCGCGGCCGCCTCCGTCGTCGGGGTCGACGCCAACCCCGAGGCCCACGAGCACGCCCGCCTGCGCTACCCGCGCCAGAACCTGCGCTTCGCCCGCGACCTGGTCGAGCGCTTCGCCGAGCCGTGCGACGCGGTCGTCTTCCTCCAGACGATCGAGCACGTGCAGAACCCCGACGAGATCCTCGAGCACTTCAGAGCGATGCTCGCGCCGGGCGGGGTCGCGTACGTGACGACGCCGAACCTGCTGACGCTCGCGCCCGCCGGCGCGGAGAAGTCCGACAACCCGTGGCACGTGCGCGAGTACCGCGCCGAGGGGTTCCGCGCGCTCTGCACGGCGCACTTCCCACGCGTCGAGCTGCTCGGGCTCTTCCACGCCCGCAAGCTGCGCGTGCACGAGCTGGCGATCAGACACCTCGGCTGGGACGCGGTCCACCAGCGGCTCGGGATCACGAGACCGTTCTACGACCGCTTCACGCCCGCGATCTCGGCGCGAGACTTCTCGCTGCGCCCCGGGCCGCCTGCGAACCTCGACCGGGCGCTCGACTTCCTCGCGATCTGCCACACGTGAGCCGCGCCGACCGCGGGGAGCTCACCCTCGTCCTCCACACGCACATGCCCTACGTCGAGGGCTACGGGACGTGGCCGTTCGGCGAGGAGTGGCTGTGGGAGGCGATCGCGACCTGCTACCTGCCGCTGGCGGAGCTGCTCGACGCCCAGGCCCCGGCACCGCTGACGCTCTCCGTCACGCCGGTCCTGGCGGACCAGCTGCAGGCGCCCGGCGTCGCCGCGCGCTTCGCCGGCTTCCTGCGCGACGTGCGCCGCGAGACGCACCGCCGCGACGCCGAGGGCTGCCGCGCCGGCGGGGAGGAGACGATGGCGCGCGAGCTGGAGCGCGCTGCCGGCGACTACGAGCGGGCGCTCGCGACGGTCGAGCGGCTCGGCTCGCTCGGCGACGATCTGCTCGCGCCCCTCGCGCCGCACGCGTCGTGGACCTCGTCGGCGACGCACGCCGTGCTGCCGCTGGTGATGACTGACGCCGGACTCCGCCTCCAGGTGGAGTCCGGGATCGCCGCCCACCGCGCCCGCTTCGGCGACTGGGCCGGCGGCTTCTGGCTGCCCGAGTGCGCGTACGCCCCGTGGCTCGACCCGCTGCTGGAGGCGGCCGGCGTGCACGCGACCTGCGTCGACCTGACCGACGTGCTCGGCCTCGGCGACCCCCGCCAGCTGACGCCGCTGCAGAGCGACGAGGGCCCGCTGCTGGTCCCGCTCGACCGCGCGACGATCGAGCTGGTCTGGAGCGACGGCGGCTACCCCGCGCACGGCGCCTACCGCGACTACCACCACCACACGACCTACCACCACCGCGTCTGGCGCAACGACGGCGGCCTCTACGACCACGACGCCGCGCTCGCCCAGGCGCGCGCCCACGCGGCCGAGTTCGTCGCCGCCGCGATCGCGCGGCTCGACGCCGGCGCGGCCGCGCTCGGGTGCCCGGCGCTCGCCGTCTGCGCGCTCGACACCGAGCTGCTCGGGCACTGGTGGTACGAGGGCGTCGCGTGGCTCGGCGCGGTGCTGGAGGAGGCCGAGCGCCAGGGGCTCGCGCTCGCGTCGCTGGACGACGCGCTGACGCGGCACGAGGCGGTCCCGGTCCCGGCCGGCGGGCTGCCGGTCACGAGCTGGGGGAGCGGGCGGGACCTCTCGACCTGGGACGGCCCGCGCGTCGCCGACCTCGCCTGGCGGGCGCGGGCGGCCGAGCTGCGCGCGTTCGGCGGCGGCCGGACGCCGCGCCCGCGCGCGGCCCGCGAGCTGCTCGCGCTGCAGTCGAGCGACTGGGCGTTCCAGGTCTCACGCGACTCGGCCGGCGACTATCCCCGCGAGCGCGCCGCCGGCCACGCGGCGGCGCTGGAGGCGGCGCTGAGCGGCCCGCCCGACACGGTCGCGCGAGACGACGGCACCGTGCGCGGCCTCGCCCCTTGGCTGGCGCTCTAGACTCCGCGCCGGCTCTCCTGGCCGGCGAGCCAGCCACATGGCCACCACCCGCGTCCTCATCCTCTCCTGGGAGTACCCGCCGCTGATCGAGGGCGGGCTCGCGCGGCACGTCCGCAAGCTCTCCGAGGGGCTCGTCGCGCGCGACGTGGAGGTGCACGTGCTGACCCGCGGCGACGCGCGGATGCCGGCGACCGAGACGCGCGGCGGCGTCGTCGTGCACCGCGTGCGGGAGCCGCGCAAGCCCCGCGACCTGACCGAGTTCGTCACCTGGATCGAGGGGATGAACGGCGACATGGTGCGCGCCGGCCGGGAGCTGGGGCAGGAGGTCGCGTTCGACCTCGTGCACGGCCACGACTGGCTCGTCGCGGCGGCCGGGGAGGAGCTGGCCGCCGCGTTCGGCTGCCCCTGGGTCGTGACGGTGCACGCGACCGAGTACGGTCGCCACCAGGGCTGGGTCGACCGACACCCGCAGTCCTACATCCACGCCGCCGAGAGAGCGATGACGAACCGCGCCGACGCGGTCATCACCTGCTCGCTCTACATGCGCGACCACGTCGCCGACGTCTTCGGCCTCGA
>JAATFK010000494.1 GCA_015655225.1 Solirubrobacterales bacterium
CGGATCGCGGCCGAGGGGATCCAGCTCGGGATGCCGCCGGCGAAGCTCGGCGTCGTCTACAACCACGGCGGCATCAACCGCTTCGTCACCGCGATCGGCGCCGCCCGCACGCGCGAGCTGTTCCTCACCGGCCGCCGGGTCGACGCGGCGACGGCGGAGCGCTGGGGCCTCGTCAACGAGGTCGTCGCGCCCGAGCGGCTGGAGGAGATCGCATCCACGCGGGCGTCCGAGATCGCCGCCAACGCGCCGCTCTCGCTGCGCGGCAACAAGGGCGCGATCAACGCGGTCGTCGCGGCCGCCGGCGCGCTCGACCCCGCCGTGGCGGCGGCGCTCGACGTCGAGCGCCGCGCCGCCTTCGCCTCCGAGGACCTGCGCGAGGGGCTGCGCGCGTTCGGCGAGAAGCGCGCGCCCACCTGGCAAGGTCGCTAGCGCGCGGGCTCAGCCGCGCCCGTGGCAGCTCGCCAGCGCGTCGGCGTAGAAGCGCAGGTACGTCTTCATGTGGCTGCGCCAGTAGTCGCCCTCGTGCTGGCCGGGCCAGACGTGGAAGGTGAGATCGGCGCCACCCGCGCGCAACGCCGTGGCGAACGCCGTGTCGGCCTGCCGGAACGGGTCCTGGTCGCCGACGTCGAGCCACAGCGGGATCGGCCCGTAGCCCTTCGGGTCGTGGCGCGCGGCGACGAGCACGTCATGGCGCGCGTAGTCCTCCGCGTCGTCGAAGGCGCCGGGCGCGCTGTCGCCGCCCTGCAGCCAGATCGCGGCGGAGTGGCCGCCGACCGCGCAGAAGCGGCCGGGATGGAGGCGGGCCACGTCGTAGGCGCCGTAGCCGCCCATCGAGACGCCGCCGATCGCGACGCGGCGGGAATCGGCGTGCAGCCGCTTGACGGCGGCCGGGATCAGCTCGTCGACGAGCGAGCTGCCCCACGGCCCATCGGCGCGATCGTGCCAGTAGGAGTCGTCGCCGCCGTTCGCGAACACGACGTCCGGCGCTCTTGAGCCGAGCGCGGCGAGGCCGGCGAACAGCTCGTTGGAGACGTTGCTGTCCTCGCCGTCCTCGCCCTTCCCGTGCAGGAAGACGAGCAGCGGCCGCCCGCTCCCGCCGCCGGCCGGCACGACGGTCGTCTCCTTCAGCGAGCGGTGCAGCATGCGGGAATGGAGCGTGAAGTGGGCGAGCGTCGCGCCGTGCTTGTGGAGCGCGAGGGCCGAGCGCACGACCAGTCCCGCGACGACGAGCAGGACGAGCAGGACGCCGCCGGCCAGCAGCCGTCGCCGTCGTCGCGCCGCCGCGCTCACTCGCCCCTGTGCCCCCACGCGGGAAGACGCTAGCGCGGGCGCGCCGATCGACGCGCGGTGTGAGGCCCTCGCGGGGTAATCTTGGGGGGCGATGGCGGAGGAAGGACTCTCGAAGATGAAGGCGCAGGTCTACAAGGACTCGCGCTCGGAGGAGTACTTCTCCCGCTTCCACGAGCGTGCCCGCACGCGCGAGCCGAACTGGGTCTACGAGCTGGTGCGGGTCGTGACGGTGATGTGGGGGCTGATCGCGTTCCGGATGCGCAGCTACGCGTCGGAGAACGTGCCCGAGAGCGGCGCGGTGATCCTCGCGCCGAACCACGCGTCGTTCATGGACCACTTCTTCACCGGCGCGTTCATCCGCCGACGCGTCCGCTTCATGGCGAAGTCGCAGCTCTTCAGCAAGCCGATGCAGTGGATCTACTCGCCCGGCGGCGTGTTCCCGGTCCGTCGCGGCGCCTACGACGAGGACGCCTTCGTGACCGCGCAGACGATCCTCCGGCAGGGCGGCGCGATGGTCATGTACTGCGAGGGCGGTCGCACGCGGACGGGGAAGGTCGGCGAGCGGGCGCGGCCGGGGATCGGCCGGATCGCGCTGCAGTCCGGCGCTCCCGTCGTCCCGATCGCGATCTACGGCTCGCACAAGGTGCGCAACTGGAAGCGCCTGCAGTTCCCGAAGGTGACGATCTCCTACGGCGAGCCGATCCAGTGGCCCGTCGTCGAGCGCCCGACGCGCGAGCAGCAGCAGATCGTCTCCGACGAGATCCTCTCGGCGATCAAGGATCTCTACGCCGAGCTGGAGCAGCACGGCCGCAAGGGCGTCGCGGCCCGCGTTCGGTCGGAGCGCGCCGGCGAGCCGGTCCGCGCGGCCTAGCGCGGTGTTCCGCCCGGGCCTGCTGGCCGGGGTGGTAGTGGCGGTCGGCGGCGGCGGGGTCGCGTTCGGCTCGGAGTTGGAGGGCCTCGGCGCCGCGGTCGTCGCGCTGCCGGTGGGGGACGACGAGGAGGCGATGGCCGCGGCGGTCGCCGCCGCGGGACCGGTCGACGTGCTCGTCCACGACCTGCGCCCGAGCTTCGGCCGAGGCGGTCCGGATGGCTTCACGGCCGCCGTGGACGGCGCCTGGATCGCGACGCGGGCGGTCGCGACGACGGCGTTCCTGCCCGCCGAGCGGGGCGGCCGCATCACGCTCGTGGCACCGGCGCCCGCCGCCGACGATCCACACGCCGCCGCCGCGCGGGCCGCGGTCGAGAACCTGGCGCGGACGCTCTCCACCGAGTGGGCGCGGTTCGGCGTCCGCGTCGTGGCGGTGACCCCGGGGATGTCGACCACCGACGCCGAGCTGGTCAGCGTCGCCGCGTATCTGGCGTCGCCGGCGGGGGACTACTTCAGCGGGTGCGTGCTGTCGCTCGGGGCGGTTTGACGGCCGCATCGAGGGTGAGTGGGGTGCCAGCGGCGGCGGCGCTTCCATGCCCGTTAACTTCGTGTCGCTGAGCGACCACAGATTCACGGGCATCCTCGCCGACCCGGCCCGACTCAGAACCCCAGCGGCTCCCAGATCGCCTCGCGGCCGGGGACGTCGTAGCCGAAGGCGTCGGGGTCGGTGTCGGCTGCCTCGGCCAGCTCCAGGGCGATGCGCTGCACGGCGACGGTGAGCGGGAAGATCGAGAGCGGCTCGCCGAGGTCGCGTGCCACGACGCGGTGGACGGTCGCCCCGCTCGCCTCGGCGGCGTCGGCCACCTCGGCGACCCGCGAGGCGCCGGGGCCGCCGCCGTCCAACGCCACCAAGGCGTCATCCGGGCCAAGGGCGACGGCCGGGCCGTGGTGCAGCTGCTCGACCATCAACCCCTGGGTGGCGATCCGCGCGGTCTCGCGCAGCTTCAGCGCGCCCTCGGCGGCGGTCCAGGCGTTCGGGCCGGCGCCCGTGAACTCGAGCAGCCGCCGGGGCGCGGCGGCGACGGGGGAGGGACCGGCGAGAGTCGCGGCGACGGCGTCCGGCACCGCGTCGAGGTCGCCGAGCGACGCGCCGAGGGCGACGGCGAGCTGCGCCAGTCGCAGCAGGGCGTCGAGGTGGCTGGCGGTGTAGGCGCTCGAGGTCTCCACCTCGACCGTCTCCAACGTGGTTCCGCGGGTGCCGATCCCCCCGATCGCGACCGTGGGAACACCGTCCCGGGCGGCCCGCGCGAGCAGGTCGGCAGAGTGGCGCTTCTCGCCCGTGTGGCTCAGCAGCACGAGCGCGTCGCCGGCCGATGGGCGCGGGCCGCCGACGGCGGCGTCGAACGGCTGCAGCGGCCACGCCTCCAGGCCGGCCGCGCGCAACAGCCAGGCGCCGTGGTTGGCGGCGTGCCAGCTCGTGCCGGTGCCCGCGAGCAGCACGCGGCGGCCGGACAGCAGCTCGGCGGCGCGCGCCGCCGGGTCGGGGTCGGCGAGCAGCCGCCGCAGGTCGGCCGGCTGGCGGGCCATCGTCGCCCGCATCGCGCTGTCGCCGGCGGTCATCGCACGGCGTCGCCGTCGACGACCTCGATCGCCAGCGGCGGCTGCGGCGCCGCCTCGTGGTCGACCTGGAGCGTCGTGTGTCTGAGCGCGAACTCGTCGGTCAGCTGCTGCTGCAGCTCCCGCCGCAGCTCGTGGCAGTCGCGCCCGGCGCGAACGGTCACGTGCGCGGAGAGGGCGGGGAAGCCCGACGTGACCTCCCAGACGTGCAGGTCATGCACCTCGACGACCCCGGGATGCGCCGCCAGCGCGATGCCGATCTTCTGCGGGTCGAGCCCCTCCGGCGCCGCCTCGAGGAAGACCCGCGCCGAGGCGCGCACCAGCTCGATCCCGGCTCTCAGCATCAGCGCGGCGACGAGCAGCGACGCGATCGCGTCGTCGCGCGCGAAGCCGGTCGCGAGGATCACGCCGCCGGCGATCGCGGTCGCGATGAAGGCGAAGAGGTCGGTCAGGATGTGCTGGAAGCTGCCCTCGACGTTGAGGCTCTCGCGGTTCGCCCCCGACAGCACGAACGTCGCCGCGAGGTTCACCACGACGCCGATCAGCGCGACGATCAGGACGAGCGAGCCCTCGACGCTCGGCGGCGAGATCAGCCGCAGGATCGCCTCCACGACGATCACGAGCGCGAGCAGCACGAGCGTCAGCCCGTTCGCCTGCGCGCTGAGGATCTCGACGCGCCCGAAGCCGTAGGTCATCGCGCCTCTCGCCGGGCGTCTCGCGATCCAGGCGGCGAACAGCGAGAGCCCGAGGGCGGCGGCGTCGGTCAGCATGTGGGCGGCGTCGGAGAGCAGCGCGAGCGAGCCGGCGATCGCGCCGAGCACGACCTCGACGGCCATGAAGCCGAGGATCAGGACGAGCGCCGTCGTCAGCGCTCTCGTCGTCGCGTCGGCGCCGTGGACGTGGCCGGCACCGCCGTGGCTGTGGCCGTGAGCGCCGTGATCGTGGTCGTGGCCGGCGTGTTCGTGGTCGTGGTCGTGTGTGCTCACGAGTGTCATCGTAGGGCCGAAAGACCCGCTTCCGCCACCGCCCCGCGCCCGATCGGGCGGCGCTTCCGTATTCTCCAGGCGAATGAATACGGATCTCCTGCACTGCCTTGTCGAGATTCCGAAGGGCAGCCGCAACAAATACGAATGGGACGAAGAGCTCGGCGCGATCAGATTCGATCGCTTCCTCTTCTCGTCCGTGGTCTATCCGACCGACTACGGGTTCATACCCGAGACGCTCGCCCTCGACGGGGACCCGTTGGACATGATGGTCACCGTCTCGGAGCCGACGTTCCCCGGGTGCGTGATCCCCGTCAAGCCGATCGCGCTCTTCAAGATGAGCGACGACAAGGGCATCGACGACAAGGTCCTCTGCGTTCCGCTGCAGGACCCCAACTGGAACTGGATGAACGAGCTGGACGACATCTCCGTGCCGCTGCGCGACGAGATCTCGCACTTCTTCTCGATCTACAAGCAGCCTGAGGGCAAGATCGTCGAGGTCGACGGTTGGTACCCGAGAGAGGAAGCGATCAGAGAGATCGTCGAGGCGCACGAGCGCTGGAAGTCCGCGCAGGAGGCCAGAGCCGACGGCGCCAAGGCGCTGAAGGGGTGAGCGCCGGCGGGGACGGGCTCACCGCGCTGCGCGAGCGGTTCCCCGTCCTCCGTCGTCTCGCCTATCTGAACGCCGGCACCAACGGCCCGGTGCCGGCCGCCGCGACGACCGCGGCGCGGGAAGAGCTGGAGGCCGAGGAGACCCGGGGTCGCGGCGGCATGCCGCACTTCGAGCACCAGAGAGAGCTGAGAGCCGCGCTGCGCCAGGCGTACGCGGCCCGCCTCGGCGCGGCGTCCGAGGACGTCGCGCTGACGACCTCCACGACCGACGGCGTGGGCCGCGTGCTGAGCGCGCTCGAGCTGGGGCCGGACGACGAGGTCGTGACGAGCGCCGAGGAGCACCCCGGCGTCTACGGCCCGCTGTCGGCCCTGCGCGCGCGGGGGATCGAGATCCGCACCGTCCCGTTCGGCGCGATCGCCGACGCGGTCGGGCCGCGCACGAAGCTCGTCGTCTGCTCCCACGTCAGCTGGATCAGCGGCGCGCTCGCGCCGGCCGCGCTGCGCGACCTCGACGTCCCGGTCCTGCTCGACGGCGCCCAGGGCGTCGGCGCGGTCGCGATCGACGTCGCCGCGCTCGGCGCCGACGCCTACGCCGGCTCGGGCCAGAAGTGGCTCTGCGGCCCCGACGGCCTCGGCATGCTCTACGTCTCGCCGGCCCTGCGCGAGCGGATGACGCCGCAGACGCCCGGCTACGTGAACCTGGAGGACGCCGCCGCCGGGCTCGACTCGGTGCCGGCCGCCGACGCCCGCGCCTACGACACGCTCGCGCTCCCGAGCGCGTCGCTGGCACACGCGCTCGCGTCGCTGGAGACGCTCGGCGAGCCGGGCTGGGAGGCGGTCCACGCGCACGCGCACGGCCTCGCGCAGACCGCCGCCGAGGCGCTTGCCGAGCGCGGCCGCCGGGTCCTGGAGCGCGACAACACGACGCTCGTCGCCTGGTTCGAGGACGATCCGCCGGCGACCGTCGAGCGGCTCGCGGAGGCCGGCGTGATCGTGCGCCCGCTGCCCGGCGGGGAGCTGGTGCGCGCCTCGTTCGGCGGCTGGAGCAGCGACGACGACCTCGACCGCCTGCTCACCGCCCTGCCGTACCGGCCTGGCGGGCCGACCCGGCCCGGCTAGGTCGTCATCCCGCTGAAGAGGCCGCCGGTCACGTTCAGCACCTGGCCGTGCACGTAGTTCGACCACGGCGAGCAGAGGAAGAAGATGCCGCCGGCGGCCTCCTGCGGCGACGCCGCGCGGCCGAGCGGGATCAGCATCTGCGACATGCCGCGCAGCTGGTCGGGGATCCCCAGCTGGACCTCCTCGCCGTCGATCACCATTCTGTTGGCGTCGTCCTTCGACTGCGTCAGGCGCGTGTCGATGAAGCCGAACGCGACCGCGTTGGCGTTCACCTTGAACTGGCCCCACTCCTTCGCGAGCGTCTTCGTGAGGCCGACGACGGCCGACTTGCCGGCCGCGTAGTTGGCCTGGCCGGCGTTTCCCATCGTGCCCGAGGTGGAGGAGACGTTGACGATCTTGCGGAAGACCTCGCGGCCCTCCTC
>JAATFK010000456.1 GCA_015655225.1 Solirubrobacterales bacterium
CGGGACGGTGGTCGACACGTGCGGCACGAGCCCGTGCCACTCGGCGCCGAAGGCAGGGGGCTAGGAGGGGAGCTGGGGGCGCGCTCGGTCCACGATTGCCGCGAGGTCCAGGCCTCGCGGCAACGTGCCGAACACCGCTCCGTGGCCGCCCGCCAGCCGGGAGGCGAGGAATGCCTCGGCGACCGCGGGCGGGCTGTGACGCACGACGAGCGAGCCCTGCAGCGCGAGCGCCATCGCCTCGACCAGCCGCCGCGCCCGCAGCTCGACGTCCACCGGGTCCGCCAGCTCGCGGCGCAGGCCCGCGACGTGCGCGTCGAGGCGCGGGTCGGCGCCGTCGGTGATCGCCAGCTCGGCGAGGAACGCGTCGAGCGCGCCCTCCTCGCGGGCGAGCGCGCGCAGCACGTCGAGGCACATGACGTTGCCGGAGCCCTCCCAGATCGAGTTCAGCGGCGCCTCGCGGTAGAGCCGGGGGAGCCCGGACTCCTCGACGTAGCCGTTGCCGCCGAGCACCTCGACCGCCTCGGCGGCGAGCGGCGCGTTGCGCTTGCAGACCCAGTACTTCATGACGGCGGTCGCGATCCGCTTGAAGCGCTGCGCCTGCAGCGCCGCCGGGCCGTCCGCCGCGGCCTCGTCGTAGGCGCGCGCCAGGCGCATCGCGGAGAGCGTCGCGGCCTCCGATTCGACGCACAGGTCGGCGAGCATGTTCGCCATCAGCGGCTGCTCGATCAGCAGCCGCCCGAAGGCGCTGCGGTGCGCGGCGTGGTGGGTGGCGAGCGAGACCGCCCAGCGCATCCCGGCGGCCGAGCCGATCACGCAGTCGAGCCGCGTGTGGTTGACCATCTCGATGATCGTCGGGACGCCCCGGCCCGGCTCGCCGATCAGCTGCCCGTAGGCGGCCCGCAGCTCGACCTCGCTGGAGGCGTTCGAGCGGTTGCCGAGCTTGTCCTTGAGCCGCTGGAGGTGGAAGGCGTTGCGCGTCCCGTCGGGACGCCAGCGCGGCACCGCGAAGCACGACAGCTGCTCGCCGTCGATCTTCGCCAGCATCAGGAAGAGGTCGCACATCGGCGCCGAGCAGAACCACTTGTGGCCGGTCAGCTCGTACTCCCCGCCGGCGCCGCCGCCGCCGACCGCGCGGGCGACTGTCGCGTTCGCGCGCACGTCGGAGCCGCCCTGCTTCTCGGTCATCCCCATGCCGCAGAGCGCGCCCGTCTTCTGGTCCGCCGGCAGATCGCGCGGGTCGTACTGCGCGGAGGTCAGGCGCTCCTCCCAGACGGCCGCCGCCTCCGGCTGCGCGCGCAGCGCCGGAACCGAGGCGAACGTCATCGTGATCGGGCAGCCGTGGCCCGCCTCGACCTGCGAGAAGGTCAGCGAGAGGGCGGTGCGGGCGACGTGCGCGCCCTGGTGCTCGCCTGCGTCCCGCCACGGCAGCGCGTGGATCGCGTGGCCGACCGAGGTCGCCATCAGCTTGTGCCAGGAGGGGTGGAACTCGACCTGGTCGACGCGGTTGCCGAAGCGGTCGTGCGTCTTCAGTCTCGGCGGGTTCTCGTTCGCCTCGAAGCCCCACTGGATCGCGTCGCCGCCGGCGATCTCGCCGACCATCTGGGCCTCCGCCTTCGCCCAGCTGCCGCCCTCGCGCTCGAGCGCCTCGACCAACGGGCGGTTCTCGCTGAAGAGGTCCAGTCCCTCCAGGGGAGGCGGCTGGTTCGTGACGGCGTGCGTCGCGTGGGATTCGCCAGGCGGGGCGATCGACATCTCACCCGACAGTCAAGCACGGACCCGGGCCGCACCGCGCCGGCAAGCGCGCCACGGCCCGGATCTCCAAGCGTCAGGCGGCGAGCGCCGCGCTCAGGTTCTCGTCGATCGAGGCGAGGAAGTCCTGCGTCGTCTGGTACGGCTGGTCGGGACCGATCAGCAGCGCGAGGTCTCTCGTCATCTTGCCGCTCTCGACCGTCTCGATGCAGACGCGCTCGAGCGTCTCGGCGAACTGCGTCACCTCCGGCGTCTCGTCCATCCGGCCGCGCGCCGCCAGCCCTCGCGTCCAGGCGAAGATCGACGCGATCGGGTTGGTCGAGGTCGGCTTGCCCTGCTGGTGCTGGCGGTAGTGCCGGGTCAC
>JAATFK010000283.1 GCA_015655225.1 Solirubrobacterales bacterium
CAGGATCATCAGCGTGAACGCGGCGTGCATCGACGGCACCGCCGCGACCGCGTTGTCGAACCCGCTGCCCTGCTCGACGCTCGTCTGCGCGACCTGGACGCCGAGCTTGCCCCAGACGTCGAAGACGGAGCGGTGGATCTCCGGCAGCCCGCCGTCCTGCGCGACGAGCCACGGCGGGCGCGCGGGGTAGAGGACGTAGGTCAGGAAGCCGAGCGTCGTCAGCCCCACGACCTGCGCGCGGAAGGCCCGGAAGCGCGGGTAGGCGAAGCGCCACAGCAGCCCCGCGATCACGAGCACCGCGAAGAAGTGCGACATGTAGACGAAGAACATCGGGTACTCCCAGAAGCGCACCGCGTCGGTCTCGTGGAACGCCTGCTGGAGTCGCACGGTCAGGAGCGGCGAGCCGAAGAGCGCCTCGTCGAAGTGGATCTGGAGCGCCTGGTGGGTCGGGATCCCGAGCCAGGTCGAGATGTCCCGCGAGGTGTCGTAGAAGACCAGCAGGACGCCGAGCGGCAGCCAGTCGACGAGCACGCCGCGGCCCCAGCGCCGCAGGTCGGTGAGCGACAGTGCCAGGAGGCCCGCGAGGACCCACAGCAGGATCGCGTCCTTGCGCAGGAAGAGGCCGTTCTCGTCGACCGCGACGACCGACCCGCCGACGAACGCGGCGAGGCCGACGGCCGTGATCAGCCGCTTGCGGCGGGGCGAGAGGCCCCCGGCGGGCTCGCTCGACCCGTCGGTCGGCGGCGCCTGGCGGGTCGCGGCCATTTGTGAAGAATATGTGTCCGCGTGCGCGGGCCTGCCGGGGCGCGTTTCCGCGGGCGTCTTCGCGCGCTACGCGGCGGGCGCGGCCGGCGCGAGGAGCCCGCCCAGCCAGCGGACGACCTGCGCGAGGTCGCCCTGCGTCAGTCCGTGGCCGGCACCCGGCTCGACGTGCTCGGTCACGGCCGCTCCCGCCTCGCGCAGGATCTGCCCGAGCCGGTCGCTCTGCTCGCGCGGCGAGTAGGGGTCGCGCTCGCCGGCGTCGATCAGGACGTCGGTTCCGCGCAGGTCGAGGGCCCCGTTCGCCGGGTCGGGCTCGTAGGGCAGCATCGGCCGCAGCAGTCCGGCGCCGCGGAGCGTGCCGGGGTGGCGGAGCAGGAGGCTGGCGGCGATGTTGGCGCCGTTGGAGAGGCCGAGCGCGACGACTCTGCGCGGGTCGCGGTCGTGGGCGGCGGCGGAGGCGGCGACGAACGCCGCCAGCTCGTCGGTGCGGGCGAGCAGGTCGGGGATGTCGAGCTGCCCGACGGCGAGGCGGCGGAAGTAGCGCGGCATGCCGTTCTCGAGCACCTTCCCGCGCGGGCTCAGCAGCGCGGCGCCGGGCGCCAGCTGGCGGCCGAGTCCGAGCAGGTCGTGCTCGTCGCCGCCGGTGCCGTGGAGCAGGAGGAGCGTCCAGTCGCTCGCGCCCGGCTCGAAGACGTGGATGAAGTCGTCGCTCATGGTCGCTTGACCGTAGCAGGTGGTTGCGCGCGCAACTACTTGTGGCCGGGGCGGGCGCGCCGATCCAGTCGGGGTCCTCCTCGGTCCGTCTCCGCGCGGCCTCGTGGATGCGCGGGTCGTCGGTCGTGGCCGCGAGCGCGGCGAGCGCCTCGTCCATGAGCGGGCCTTCCCAGTCGTCGGCCAGCATGTCCAGCAGCGGCTCGATCGCGCGGGCGTCGCCGCGCGCGGCGAGGCCGCCGATCCCCTCCGCGCAGGTGTCGCCGTCGGGATCGTCCAAGCGTGCCGCGAGCGCCTCGCGCACCTGCGGCGTGTCGCGCTCGATCTGCGAGCCGAGGCCGAACGTTGCCCAGTCGCGCACGTCGGAGTCCTCGTCACGCGACAGCTCGACGAGCGCGTCGACCGCGAGGTCGTCGTCGTGGCCGAGCAGGCCGTGGACGACGCCGTCGCGGACGTCCACCTCGGGATGCGTGTGGAGGGCGTGCAGTGGAGCGATGGTCCGGGGATCGTCGAGGTCGCGGAAGGCGACGGCGATCGACCGCAGCACGCTGGGCTCCCGCTCGTGCCCGAGCAGGTCGAGGAGCAACTCGACGGTCGGCGAGACGAACGGGCCCGGCGGCGGCTCGAGGTTGCCGATCTCGTACCGCGGGGCGTTGAGCCGCGCGAGGAGGTGGATGCCCAGGATGCGCCGCCCGACCTCGCTGCTGAGCGCGAGCGTGACGGCGGCGTCGAACATCTCGCGGTCGCCGCGGTCCTCCAACGCCGAGATCAGCTCCCGCTGCTCCTCGCCGTCGTACGGCGCGTCGAGCAGGCGGTCGATCAGCTCCTGGACGCTCGGCTCGGACATGTCGCGCCAACGCTACGACACGACCGCCGTCCCGGCCACCCCACGCGTGGTAGAACCAGCCGCATGGGGACGAGCAGCGTGCGGGTCGAGCGCGACGGGCCGGTCACGACCGTGATCCTCGACCGCCCGCACGTGCGCAACGCGGTCGACCGCGCGACCGCGCAGCTGCTCGCCGACGCCTTCCGCGCCTTCGACGCCGACCCCGATGCCGCGGTCGCGGTCCTCTGGGGCGCCGGCGGGAGCTTCTGCGCCGGCGCCGACCTGAGCGCGCTGGGGGCGGGGGAGGGCAACCGCGTCGAGGCCGACGGCGACGGACCGATGGGCCCGACGCGGCTGGAGCTGTCGAAGCCGGTGATCGCGGCCGTCGCCGGCCACGCGGTCGCCGGCGGACTGGAGCTCGCCTGCTGGTGCGACCTGCGAGTGGTCGAGGAGGACGCCGTCTTCGGCGTCTTCTGCCGCCGCTGGGGCGTGCCGCTGATCGACGGCGGCACCGTTCGGCTGCCACGGCTGATCGGCGAGAGCCGGGCGCTCGACATGATCCTCACCGGCCGTGCGGTCGGGGCGGAGGAAGCGCTCGCGTTCGGGCTCGCGAACCGCGTCGTCGGGGCCGGCGAGGCGCGCGCGGCGGCCGAGCGGCTGGCGGCCGAGCTGGCGCGCTTCCCGCAGGTGACGCTGCGCGGCGACCGCCGCTCGCTGCGCGAGACCGCCGGCCTGCCGCTCGCCGAGGCGCTCGGGGTCGAGCTGGCGATCGGCCGCGAGAGCCTGGAGGAGGCGCGCCGCGGCGCCGCTCGGTTCGCCGCCGGCGAGGGGCGGCACGGGGCGTTCGACTAGGCGCTCGCGGCTCTGCGCTCGAGCACGTCGAGCGACCACGGCGCGCCGGCTCTCTCGGGCTTGACGAGCTCCAGCTCGAAGCCGGCGCCGCGCACGACGGCGGCGACGTGGCGCGGCGTCGTGACGGTTCTGCGGGAGCGCAGCAGCGCGGCCGCGACCCGGCCGCGGGTCGCTTTCGCCATGTGGGAGATCACCTGCCGCGAGTCGTCCGCGTGGACGCTGAAGGCGCGCACCTCGACGCGCGTCGCGTGACGCGGGCGCCAGGCGGCGGCGTAGCCGCCGGAGCGGCAGTCGACGATCAGCTCGTCTCTCACGTCGCGGTCGGCGAGCGCGGCAGCGAGCAGCGGACGCCATGCCGCCGCCAGCGGACCGATGCCGGGAACGGCGGTCGCGATCGGCAGCTTGTAGAGCGGGATCCGGTCGCCGGGCGCCAGCAGGCCCCACAGGCCGCTCGCGATCAGGACCTGCGCGTGGGCGCGTCTGCTCGCGCCGGGCGGCAGGGCGGCGAGGTCGAGATGGGCGAAGAGGACGCCGCTGTAGACCGCCGCGGCCGGAGCGGTCGGTGCGTGGGCGAGCGCCGGGTCGACGGCGGCGAGCAGCCGCTCCCGCAGGGGGGTCAGGGCGTCGGCGAACGCGAGGGCGCCGAGGTCGACCGGCGGACCGCCGGCCGCCGGAGCGGCCTTGCCCTCGGAGGGCGGGAGGAGGAGCAGCATGGAGGGGGACAGGGTGCCAGAGGGGCGGGAGGTACAGCTTCTCGCCCGCCCGCGATGAGGACCGGGCCGCGCGGGTAGGCCGGGAGGACGCTCCGCTCTTCCGACTCCGAGGACCCTTCGATGCCCTACCCGCCCGCCGCGCCTGCCCCGCCCAGCCAGACTGCCGCCGCCGACCCACCGCGCGCCGCGCCCTCGCGCCCGGCGGCGCTGCGCGAGGCGGCGCTGCTCGGCTGCGTCGGCGGCCTGCGGACGTTCACGCCGCTGGCCG
>JAATFK010000220.1 GCA_015655225.1 Solirubrobacterales bacterium
CGCCGATCCGCTGCAGCGACCAGCCGGCGCGCGCCGCCGCCCAGCCGGCGAGGAGGAGCGGCGCGGCCGCGTCGGAGCCGCTGAAGCGCAGCTCCAGGCGCTCCGCGTCGCGGAGCAGCGCGAGCCTGTTAGGACTCTCGAAGGTGGTCGCGATCCGCTCGCGCCAGCGCCGCAGGCGCAGCCAGGCGAGGTCGCGGACGGGCGCGGCGGCGCCGAGGCGGGCGGCGCGGGCGAAGCGCTCGCGCGGCTGCTCGAGGTGTCCGGAGTCGAGCACGACCGCGGCGGCCACCCGCGCGAGCGGCTGCTCGCACGGCAGCGAGTCGGCGCCCGCCAGCCACAGCAGCGGCGCCAGCAGCTCGTCGGCGTGGCGCAGCCGCGCGCAGTCGGCGACGAGCGTGGCGCCTTCGCGCCGGTGCGCGGCGACCGTGGCGTCGAGCCGGTCGGCGTCGTGCTCGCGGAGGATCAGCGTGCGGAGCCCGGGCACGTCCTCCAGCGCGGCGCGCACGGACGCGTCGGCGACGTCGGCGCCGGCCGCGACCAGCAGCGTCCGCTGACCGTCGGCGAGCGGCTCCAGCCGCGCCAGCAGGTCGTCGATCGTGACGTCCTCGCCGTGCCAGGCGCCGTCGCGTGCGGGGGCGGGGGCGAGGGTCACCGCTCCCACCGAGTCGGGTCGTGTCGAGCGGTCATCCGCACGGGCAGTACCCGCAATCTCGCCTCCGGCATCCCTGCCGCCCTCTGCGTGTCGCGCACGCGTTCCCCGGTCTGCATCGCACCTCTGAGGCTACCGATCACGTTTCGGCGTTCCGGAAACCGCCGCCCGGTGGGCGATCGAGGCGATCAGGTGGCGCGCAGGGCGTAGCGCAGGAACAGGGAGCCGTTGCGCTCCAGCGCCCAGACGAGCGCCAGCGCGTCAGCTTCGGGGAGCGCCGGCCCGCTCGTCATCGCCGGACCGGTCCCGCCGCCCGCCAGCTGGGGCGCGAGCGTCAGGAACAGCTCGTCGACGAGCCCCTCGTGCAGCAGCGCGCCGACGAGCGTCGGGCCGCCCTCGCAGAGCAGCGAGCGGATGCCGTGGTCGGTCCGCAGCCGCCGCAGCGCGTGGGTCAGCGTCAGCTCGGCCGGGTCGAGCCGCGTCAGCTCGACCCTCGCCGCGCACGGCGGCGGCTCCGGCGCGTCGGTCGAGGTGAAGACGAGCACGGTCGAGTCGGGGTCCGCGAACAGCGGGATCTCCCAGTCGAGCACGCCGCTGCGGGTCATCACCGCCAGCGGCGGGTCGGGCGCCAGCCCGATCGCCTCGCGCGCCGCCCGCAGCTCCGGCCGCCGTACGACCCGTCCGTAGCGCTCCACCGCGAGCGTCGCGCTGCCGACCAGCACCGCGTCGACCTGCGTGCGCAGGCGGCGGAACAGCTCGCTGTCGCCGTCGTCGCCGATCGGGCCGCTCTTGCCGCCGAGCGTCGCGCGCCCGTCGACGGTCGTCGCGAAGTTCGTCACCAGCCACGGCCGCTCCGCGTGCGCGCGCGCCGCGAGCCCGAGGTCGCGGAACAGCTCGGCGCTGTCGACCGGACCGGGCTCGGGCTGGAGGCGCTGGAACTCCACCGGCCCGGCTCAGCGCGGCAGCGCGAGGGCGTCGATCAGCTCCGGCAGCTGCTCGGGACCGACCAGCGGCGTCAGCACGGCGGTCGTGACGCCGCCGTCGACGAACGCCCGCAGCCGCTCCCGCTGCTCGTCCGGCGTGCCGAGGATGAACACGTCGCGCAGCAGCTCCTCGGGCACGAGCGCGAGCGCGCCCTTGCGGTCGCCGCCGCGCCACGCCTCGACCATCGGGTCGATCGCGTCGCCCCAGCCGAGGCCGCGGAAGAAGCGCTCGTAGACGGGGACGGTCGCGTAGGCGGCGAAGACGAAGCGCGCGGTCGCAAGCGCCTCCTCGGGCGCGCCGGGGACGTTGAAGAAGCGGCAGACGACGTCGCTGGAGCCGGCCGCTCTGCCGCCCGTCGCCTCGCCGGCGCGGATCCGCTCGGTCACGTGCGGCAGGGCGCTGAGCGGCAGGAAGTTGAGGATCGCGCCGTCGGCCAGCTCGCCCGCCAGCTCCAGCATGCGGTCGCCGAGCGCGGCGACGTAGATCGGGACCGGGACCGCCGGCGGCGTCTCGAGCTTGAAGCCGCCGAGTCCGCGACCGCCGGCGAAGACCGGGCGCAGCGCCTCGATCGTCTCGCGCACCTTCGTCAGCGGCTTCACGAACGGGACGCCGTTCCAACGCTCGACGATCACGTCGGAGGAGGAGCCGAGCCCGAGGCAGAAGCGACCGACGCTCGCGTCCTGGAGCGACGCCGCCTGCTGCGCGAGCACGCCGGGCCCGCGCGTGAAGGGGTTGACGATCCCGGTGCCGAGCCGCATCCGCTCGGTCCAGGCGGCCGCCAGCACGAGCGGGGTGAAGCCGTCCGGCCCGTTCGACTCGCCCGACCAGAGGTCGTCGTAGCCGGCCGCCTCGGCGCGCCGCACGAGCGGCTCGTGGGCGGACAGCGGGACGCCGGCGAACGGCAGCGTGAGACCCCAGCGGAGTTCGGGCACGCGGGGACCATATCCGCCACCGGGGTCAGCGTGCCCCGGGCCGGCCACCGGACTCGACCGCGCGGTCGTGCGCCGGTGGTACCGTCCGCCGCGCGCGGCCCCCTTCACCACCCGACCGCCCGCAGGTCCCGATGACATCAGCCTCTCAGCAGCAGATCCGCCCCGATCGCAACCTCGCGCTCGAGCTCGTGCGCGTGACCGAGGCCGCCGCGCTCGCCGCCGCCCGCCTCTCCGGCCGCGGCGACAAGGAAGGAGCTGACCAGGCCGCCGTCGACGCGATGCGCTTCGTGCTCGACGGCGTCTCGATGGACGGCGTCGTCGTGATCGGCGAGGGCGAGAAGGACGAGGCGCCGATGCTCTACAACGGCGA
>JAATFK010000622.1 GCA_015655225.1 Solirubrobacterales bacterium
CTGACCCGGATCGACGGCGATGCGCGTGGCGGCGCGGCCCTGTCGGTCGCGTCCGTGACGGGCCGCCCGATCATGTTCGCGTCGACCGGCGAGGGTCTCGACGATTTCGAACCGTTCTATCCCGACCGCATGGCGTCCCGCATCCTGGACCTCGGCGACATCCTGACCCTGATCGAGCAGGCTCAGAGCGCGTTCGACGAAGACGAGGCGAAGAAGGTCGCCGAGAAGTTCGCGACCGACACGTTCACGCTCGACGACTTCCTGAAGCAGATGCAGCAGCTCAAGAACATGGGCTCCATCAAGGGGATGCTCGGCATGCTGCCCGGCGCGCGCGGCATGCGCGAGCAGCTCGACAACTTCGACGAGAAGGAGATCACCCGCACCGAGGCGATCATCCAGTCGATGACGCCGGCGGAGCGCGCGAACACCAAGCTCCTCAACGGATCCCGACGGCTGCGGATCGCGAAGGGCTCCGGCGTGACCGTCACCGACGTGAACGGGCTCGTCAACCGCTTCGAGCAGGCGGCGAAGATGATGAAGACCGTCGCGAAGGGCGGCGTGCCGCAGGTGCCGGGCATGGGGCCGATCCCCGGAGCGTCGTACGCCGGCAAGCGCAAGCAGCAGGCGGTCAAGAAGTCGAAGTCCGGCAATCCGGCCAAGCGCGCCGCCGAGAACGCCGCGCTCGCCGCGGGCAAGCCGGTCGGGAGCGCGGCCGCGCCGAGCGGCTCCGGCTTCGGGCTGGGCGGCGGGCGCAAGCCCGACGCGGGCGCCGGTCCCTCCGAGGAGGAGATGGCCGCGCTGCAGCGGATGCTCGGCCGGCGCTGAGCGCTGGTTGAGCCTGTCGGAACCAGCCGCGACCCTAGGCTCGGGGCATGGCCTCTGATCGTCCCGTCCGCGTCGGCGTGCAGGTCGCGCCGCAGCACACCCCCTACGCCCGCCTCCGCGACGTCGTCCAGGAGCTCGAGGACCTCGGGGTCGACGTCGTCTTCAACTGGGATCACTTCTTCCCGCTCACCGGCGATCCCGACGGCCTGCACTTCGAGTCGTGGACGATGCTCGCGGCCATCGCGGAGCAGACCTCCCGCATCGAGTTCGGCCCGCTGGTCAACTGCACGGCCTATCGCAACCCCGACCTCCAGGCCGACATGGCCCGCACCATCGACCACATCAGCGCGCGGGCCGGCACCGGCCGCTTCATCTTCGGCACCGGCTCGGGCTGGTTCGAGCGCGACTTCACGGAGTACGGCTACGACTTCGGCACGGTCGGCTCGCGTCTCGACGCGCTCGCCGAGGACCTGCCGCGGATCCGGTCGCGGTGGGAGAAGCTCAACCCGAAGCCGACCCGGCGGATCCCGATCCTCATCGGCGGCGGGGGCGAGAAGAAGACGCTGCGGCTGGTCGCCGAGCACGCGGACATCTGGCACAGCTTCTCCGACCTGCCGACGCTGGAGCGCAAGCTCGACATCCTGCGCGAGCACTGCGCCGCGGTCGGACGCGACGTCGACGAGATCGAGATCTCGACCGGCGTGAGCGTGCGGGGGATGGGATCCATCGCGCCCGACGTGCTCGAGCAGCAGTACGCGCTCGGCGTGCGGCTCTTCGAGCCGGCGATCGACGGCCCCGACTTCGACCTGTCGTCGGTGCGGGCCGTGCTCGCCTGGCGGGAGTCCATGCGCGGTTGAGCGCGGTGTCCGATTCCCGCGCGACGGCGTCGGGAGCCGGCCCTAGGGTCGATCCGTGACCCGATCGCGCGCCCTCGTCCTCATGGCGATCGCGGTGACGCTGCTCGCGTGGGCGAGCGCGTTCGTCGTGATCCGCGGCGTCGCGCCGCACGTCGGCGGGGGTGCGCTCGCCCTCGGGCGGCTCGCGGTCGGCACGCTCGCGCTCGCGGTCATCGCGCTCGTGCAGCGGCAGTGGGTGCGGCCCACCGGTCGGGAATGGCTGCAGATCGTCGTCTACGGCGCGGCGTGGTTCGGCGCGTACAACGTCGCGTTGAACCTCGCCGAGCACACCCTCGACGCCGGGACCTCGGCGATCCTCGTCGGCATCGGCCCGATCCTCATCGCGCTCGGCGGCGGCGTGTTCCTCGGCGAGGGCGTGCCGCGCTGGCTGCTGATAGGCACCGGCGTGGCCTTCGTCGGCGTCGTCCTCATCGGGCTGGGCACCTCGCTCACTCCGGGCGGCGGCAAGCCGCTCGACCTCGGCGGCGTCCTCTGGGCGCTGCTCGCCGCCGTCACCTACGCGATCGGCGTGCTGCTGCAGAAGCCCGTGATCCGGCGGATCCCGACCTCGCAGGTGACCCTGCTGGGATGCGCGATCGGCACCGTCGCCTGTCTGCCGTTCGCGGGGCAGCTGGCCCACGATCTCGGCCGCGCGCCGGTCGCGCTCGGTCTCGGCATCCTCTACCTCGGCGTCGTCCCGACGGCGATCGGCTTCTCCACGTGGGGCTACGCGCTGCAGCGGATGCCGGCCGGTCGGCTGGGCGTCTCCACCTACGTGGTCCCCGTGATCGTGATCGTGCTCGCGCTGGTGTTCTTCCGGGAGCTGCCGACATGGCTCGCGATCGCGGGCGGGGTGCTGGCCCTCGCGGGCGTCGCGCTGTCGCGCCGCCGCGACCGCCGCAGCGCGGTTCCCGCGCCGGCCGAAAGTCTGCCAGAATAGACCCTCGGTCCTGGCTGCCCGACCCTCTATCCGGCTCCGGAGACCATTCCAGAGCTTTCTGCCGCGTGTGCCCCACGCGCACGGCCGCAGTTCGAGACTCAACTCACGCACACAACAGGAGAAACGTGGCTGTCAAGATCCGCCTCAAGCGGCTCGGAAAGATCCGCGCGCCGTTCTACCGCATCGTCGTCGCCGACTCGCGCACCAAGCGCGACGGCCGGGTGATCGAGGAGATCGGCAAGTACCACCCCACCGAGGAGCCGTCGTTCATCGAGGTGAACTCGGAGCGCGCCCAGTACTGGCTCAGCGTCGGCGCGCAGCCGACCGAGCAGGTCGCGGCGCTGCTGAAGCTCACCGGCGACTGGGGCGTCTTCAAGGGCGAGAAGGACGCGAAGTCCACCGTCAAGACCCGCGAGGACAAGGTCGCGTTCCAGGCCGACGACAAGAAGAAGCCGGTCCTGAAGCCCAAGGCCGAGAAGCCGGCGGCGAAGACCGAGGACGCCCCCGCCGCCGACGAGGACGCCGCCGGCGCCACGGGCGACGACGAGGCCGCCGACGAGTCGACCGAGACCGCCGAGGAGGCCGCTGAGGCCGCCGACGCCGCGGAGCCCGAGGTCACCGCCGAGACCGAGGCCGTCACCGACGCCGAAGAGGCCGTCGACGACGCCGCGGGCTCGGGCGACAA
>JAATFK010000502.1 GCA_015655225.1 Solirubrobacterales bacterium
CCGCCGCATCGACAACCAGCTGCGCGGCCGCGCCGGCCGCCAGGGCGACCCGGGCGAGACGCGCTTCTTCCTCTCCGCCGAGGACGACCTCGTGCGGCTCTTCGCCGGCGAGCGGATCTACAAGATCCTCGACCGCTTCGGCACGACCGACGAGGACGGCAGAGAAGAGCCGATCGAGGCCGGCCTGCTGTCGAAGCAGATCGAGAAGGCGCAGAGAAAGGTCGAGGAGCAGAACTTCCTCATCCGCAGACGCGTCCTCGAGTACGACGACGTCATGAACGAGCAGCGCAAGATCGTCTACGCCTACCGCGACGAGGTGCTCGAAGGCCGCGACATGGGCGAGCAGGCGCGTGAGGAGATCACGCTGCTGCTCGGGCGCCTGGTCGACGAGTTCACGCCCGGCGAGTACATCGAGGACTGGGACCTCGACGGGCTCTTGGCCCGCGCGCGCGAGATATTCCCCGTCACGTTCGACCTCGAGGACATCGATCAGAACGCGGCCGACCGGACCGAGCTGGCGCGCAGACTGGCGGAGGACGCCCTCGAGCTCTACGACGAGCGCGAGCAGGAGTTCGGCGAAGAGATCATGCGGACGCTGGAGCGCTACCTGCTGCTGGAGATCATCGACCAGCGCTAGAGAGAGCACCTCTACGACATGGACTACCTGCGTGAGGGCATCCACCTCCGCGGGTTCGCGCAGATCGAGCCGCTCGTCGCGTACAGAAACGAGGGCTTCACGCTCTTCCAGGACCTGATGAACACGATCTGGTCCGACTTCGCGCGGATGGTCTACAACGTCCAGGTCGAGATCACGCCCGACGAGCCGGCGCAGCAGGCCGTCCCGTCGGTGCAGACGGCGTCGCGCAACAGCTCCTGGACGGCGGGCGGCGGGCTGACCTACTCGGGCGGCTCGGCGACCACCTCGACGAGCGCGTTCGCGGCGATGGCCGCCGATCCCGACGCGGTCGCGCTCGGCGGCTACGACCAGCCGGCCGTCGAGGAGGACGAGGACGAGGGACCGCACATCGAGCAGCGGCGCGTCGATGCGATCGACCAGATCGGGCGCAACGACCCCTGCTGGTGCGGCTCGGGCAGAAAGTTCAAGAAGTGCCACGGCGCCGCCTGAGGCGGCGTCGTCCCCTCGGCGCCCGTCCGCGCTAGCCGCGCCGAGCGTCGCCACCGGTCCCACGCGCCGCCACCGGGCGCGCCCGGATACCCTGAGAGCATGGCTGCCACGCCCGCATCCTCAGAGCCGATCCCCCAGCGCCTCGCGACGATCCGCGAGCAGCTCGCGCTGCTCGCCGACTACCTCGACCCGGACGCACTCGAAGCGCGCGTCGCGGAGCTGGAGGCGGAGATGGGCGCGCCCGGCTTCTGGGACGACCAGGAGACCGCCGCCCGCACGAGCGCCGAGCACGCCCGCGCGAACCGCCGCGCCGAGACCTACCGGGCGCTCGAGCGCGACGTCGAGGACCTCGACGCGCTCGCCGAGCTGGCGAGCGAGGACGCCGAGCTGGCGGGCGAGCTGGAGGAGCAGGTCACGAGCGTCGAGGCCCGCCTGGAGGCGCTCGAGCTGCAGCGGCTCTTCTCCGGCAGATACGACGCCGGCGACGCCCTCGTCACCGTCAACGCCGGGGCCGGCGGCACCGACGCCCAGGACTGGGCCGAGATGGTCCTGCGGATGGAGATGCGCTGGGCCGAGAAGCGCGGCTTCGGCGTCGAGCTGCTGGAGGCGAGCCCGGGGGAGGAGGCCGGCATCAAGTCGGCGACCTTCCGCGTCAAGGGCGAGAACGCCTACGGCCTCTACGGCGCCGAGAAGGGCGTCCACCGGCTCGTCCGCCTGAGCCCGTTCGACTCCGCCAACCGCCGTCAGACGAGCTTCGCGGGGCTCGAGGTGGCGCCGGTCGTCGAGGACGTCGGCGAGGTCGAGATCGACGACGACGACCTGCAGGTCGACACCTACCGCGCCAGCGGCGCCGGCGGCCAGCACGTCAACAAGACCGACTCGGCGGTCCGCATCACGCACCGTCCCAGCGGGATCGTCGTCCAGTGCCAGAACGAGCGCTCGCAGTCCTCCAACCGGCAGACGGCGATGGCGATGCTGCGTTCGAGACTGGTCGAGCTGGAGGAGCGCAGACGGATGGAGGAGATCGCGAGAGCGAAGGGCGAGTCGGCCGACGTCAACTTCGGCTCCCAGATCCGCTCGTACGTCCTGCATCCGTACACGATGGTCAAGGACCACCGCACCGACTTCGAGATGGGCGACATCAACCGCGTGCTCGACGGCGACCTCGACGGCTTCGTGCGCGCCTACCTCCTGCGCGCCGCGCAGAGATGAGCGACGGCGCTCCCGCCGACGGCCGACAGCCGACCGCTCCCTACCTCGACGCGCTCGTCGCCCACGGCTTCCGCGGCTCGACCCGCTTCCACGTCCCCGGCCACAAGGGCGGCGCCGGCGCCGATCCCGGCCTGCGTCGTGCGATCGGCGAGAACGCGCTCCTGCTCGACCTTCCCCAGGACATGGAGGGGATCGACATCGGGCCAACGCCCACGCCCTTCCAGCAGGCCGAGCAGCTCGCCGCCGAGGCGTACGGCGCCGAGCGGACCTGGTTCCTGACGAACGGCGCGACGCAGGGCAACCACGCGCTCTGCCTGGCGCTCGCCCCGCTCGGCGCGCCGGTCGTCCTCCAGCGCAACGCCCACGCGAGCATGATCGACGGGCTCGTCCTCTCGGGCGGCCGGCCCGGCTTCGTCGCGCCCGAGTACGACGACGAGCTGGGGATGGCCCACGGGATCACGCCGGAGGCGCTGCGGACCGCGCTGGAGCGCACGCCGGGGGCGCGCGTCGCGTTCGTCGTCTCGCCGACCTACTACGGGATCGCGGCGGACGTAGCCGGCTGCGCCGAGGTCGCGCACGCGGCCGGCGCCGCGCTCGTGGTCGACCAGGCGTGGGGGCCGCACTTCGGCTTCCACCCGGGCGTCCCGCCGTCGGCGCTCGCGCTCGGCGCCGACGCCGTCCTCACCTCGACGCACAAGACCGTCGGCAGCCTCGCGCAGTCGGCGATGCTGCACGTCGCGCGCGACGGGCGCGTCGACCCCGACGCGGTCGCCCGCGCGGTCCGGCTGGTCCGCTCGACCAGCGCCAGCTCGCTGTTGCTCGCGTCGCTCGACGCGGCCCGCCGCCAGCTCGCCGTCCACGGCGAGGAGCTGCTCGGCCACACGCTCGCGGCGGCCGCGCGAACACGCGCCGCGCTCGACCGCGTGCCCGGCTGCGCGGTGATCGGCGAGGGGCTCGTCGGGCGCCCGGGCGCCGCCGCGTGGGACCCGCTGCGGATCGTCGTCGACGTGCGCGGCAGCGGCCGCACCGGCTACGACGTGGCGGCCGCGCTGCGCGCGACCTACGACACGCACGTCGAGCTGGCGACGCACGCGACCGTCGTGCTGGTGCTCGGCGTCGCGCAGCCGGTCGACGCGCTGGAGCGCTTCGCCCACGACTTCGCCGAGACGATCCGCCGGATACAGCGGCCGGGCGAGAGCGCCGCGCTGACGCGCTCCCACGCCGCGCTGGAGAACGAGCTGGCGGTCGCGCCGCGCGAGGCGTTCCTCGGCGCCGCCGACGTGGTGCCGGTCGACGCGGCGGTCGGTCGCGTCTCCTGCGAGGCGATCGCCGGCTACCCGCCGGGGATCCCGGCGCTGCTGCCGGGCGAGCGGATCACCGCCGAGCTGATCGCCTACCTGCGCGAGCTGGTGCTCGCGGGCGCCCGCCTGCACGGGGCGAGCGACCCGGGCTTCGCGACGATCCACGTGCTACGGGAGGAGACCCGATGACCGCCACACCGACGACCCCGCCGCCCGGAGCCGACCGCCACCGCGTCGCGCCCGTCCTCGATCCCACGCAGCTCGACGAGCTGGTCGCCCGCGCGCTCGCGGAGGACCTCGGCGACGGCGACGTGACGGTCGCCGTCACGATCGCGCCGGACGCCCGTGCGGTCGCGCGGATCCGCCAGAAGGCGCCGGGCGTGATCTACGGGCTCGACCTCGCCGAGCGGACCTTCCGCTCGCTCGACCCGGACGTGGTCATCACGAGGAGGGTGGGGGAGGGCGTCTGGCGCGAGGAGGGCGGCCCGGTGCTGGAGCTGGCCGGCCGCGCCGGCGCGCTGCTGAGCGCCGAGCGCACCGCGCTCAACTTCCTCGGCCGCCTCTCCGGGATCGCGACGCTGACCGCGCGCTGCGTCCAGGCGCTGGAGGGCACCGGCGCGCGCGTGCTCGACACGCGCAAGACGACCCCCGGGCTGCGGATGCTGGAGAAGGCCGCCGTCCACGCCGGCGGCGGCGTCAACCACCGCATCGGGCTGTTCGACGAGATCCTCATCAAGGAGAACCACGCGGCCGCCGCGGGCGGCGTGGGGGAGGCGGTGCGGCGGGCGAAGGCAGCGCACCCGGAGCTGCCGGTCGAGGTCGAGGTGAGCAACGTCCCGGAGCTGGAGGAGGCGCTCGCGGCGGGCGCTCCGCGGATCTTGATCGACAACATGGACCTCGCCCAGATGCGCGAGGCGGTGGGGATCACGGCGGGTCGCGCGTCGCTGGAGGCGAGCGGCGGCGTCACCCTCCAGACGCTGAAGGCGATCGGATCGACCGGCGTAGACTTCATCTCAGTTGGGGCGTTGACGCACTCGGCCCCGGCACTCGATCTGTCCCTTCTCCTGGAGTCCGCATGAGCCTCCCGATGGTGCAAACACCAAGTGCGAATCACCCCTCCGCCCCTCTGCTGCTGGAGAACATCCCGGCAC
>JAATFK010000650.1 GCA_015655225.1 Solirubrobacterales bacterium
CACCGCTGCGCGATCAGCTGCGCGCGGCGATCGACCGGGTGCTCGATTCCGGGCACTTCATCCTCGGTCCCGAGGTCGAGGCCTTCGAGCGCGAGCTCGCCGGCTACATCGGCGCTGCACACGGCGTCGGCGTGGCGAATGGCACCGAGGCGATCACGATCGCGCTGCGCGCGATGGGCGTCGGACCCGGCGACGAGGTCGTCGTGCCGTCGTTCACCTTCTACGCCTCCGTCGAGGCGATGTGGCTGATGCTCCAGCAGGACACGCCGGAGGACTTCGTGATCGCGACCGGGAAGACCCACACGGTGCGGGAGTGCGTCGAGGTCGCCTTCGACGAGGCCGGGCTGGGCGATTGGGAGCGCTACGTCGAGCTCGACCCGCGCTTCATCCGTCCCGCCGAGGTCGATCTGCTGATCGGCGATCCGACGAAGGCGCGCGAGCAGCTCGGCTGGGAGCCGCGGACGACCTTCGAGCAGCTGATCCGCCTGATGACCCAGGCGGACCTGGCGCTGCTGGCGCCCTAGCGCAGCCGCGCGAGGTCGGCCGCGACCAGCTCGCCGACCAGCTCCTCGAACGAGGCGGCCGGCCGCCAGCCGAGCGCGGTCCGCGCCCGCGAGGGGTCGCCGACCGGCGGCCAGCGCTCGGGCGGTCGCACGAAGCGCTCGTCGACGCGCACGCGGTCGCTGCCGTCGGGGGCGCGGCGCTCGATCGCGGCGGCGGCGAACGCCGCGTCGACCAGCTCCCCGACCGTGTGGCCGACGCCGGAGGCGAGGACGTAGTCGGCCGGCGTCTCGTGACGCAGTGCGAGCACCATCCCGGCGACCACGTCGCGGGCGTGGGACCAGTCGCGCACCGCGTTCAAGTCGCCGAGCGTCAGCGTCTGCGCGCGTCCGGTCGCGATCGCGGCGACGCCGGCGCTGACCTTTCGGGGGAGGAACCGCTCGGGCCGCCGCGGCGACTCGTGGTTGTAGGTGATCGCGGAGACGAGGAAGCGGTCGTGGCGGGCGCGCAGCGTGCCGACCAAGCCGTGTGCCGCGAGCTTCGCCACGCCGTAGGGGCTGCGGGGTCGCGTCGGCGACGCCTCCGACTGGGGCGAGACGCCGGCGTCGCCGAAGATCTCGCTCGAGCTGGCCACGAGCACCCGCACGTCGTCGCCGAGCGCGCCGGCGGCGGCGAGGACGGCGGCGGTGCCGGTGGCGATCGCCGCGACCACCTCGGTCGGGTCCTCCCACGAGTCGGGCACGAACGTCGGGGCCGCGAGGTGGTAGATCTCGTCCGGCTCGGCCTCCGCGACGGCGCGGCGCAGGCTGGCGGGATCGAGCAGGTCGGCGGCCAGCAGCGCGACGCGCCCGTCGAGCTGGCCGAGGCCGGCCGCCGCGAGCGGGCGCGCGGGATCGCGGACGGCGCCGATCACCTCGTCGCCGCCGGCCAGCAGCTGCTCGGCGAGGTAGCCGCCGTCCTGACCGTTGACGCCGGTGATGAGGACGCGACGGCTCATCGGGCACCGGCGCCAGCGCGCGCGCGCTCGTAGCTCGCCAGCACGCCATCCGCACAGCGCTCCCAGGTGAAGAGCGCGACCCGCTCGCGGCCACGGGCGATCAGCTCGGCCCGGCGCGCATCGTCGGTGAGAAGGCGGGCGATCGCCGTTCGCATCGCGGTGACGTCGCTCGGGTCGAACAGCTCGGCCGCGTCTCCGGTGACCTCCGGCAGCGAGGTCGCGTCCGAGCAGGCGACCGGCACGCCGCGCGCCATCGCCTCGAGCGGTGGCAGCCCGAACCCTTCGTGGAGCGACGGATACGCGCAGCAGGTCGCGACCCCGTAGAGGCCCTCCAGCTCGGCCCGCTCGATCCAGCCGGTCTGCACCACGCGCTCGCCGACGCCGGCTCGCTCGGCCCGCGCGCGCAGCGTGTCGGCCTCGCGTCCGTGTCGGCCGGCGAGCACCAGGCGACCGTCGTCGAAGTCCGGGCCGAGGGCGGCGAAGGCGTCGATCAGCCGCGGCAGGTTCTTGTGTGCCAGCGCCGCCGAGACGCAGAGCACGACGCGTCCCTCGCCGAGCCCGAACCGCTCGCGCACCGCGGCTGGGGCGGCGGCGCGCGTCACGCCGCGCTCGGCGCCATGGCCCAGCAGGACGGCGTCGACGCGGCTCGCCGGCACGCGCAGGTGCGTGACGACATCGCGCTTGACCGCCTCGGAGATCGTCACGACGCGGGTCGCACGTCGCGCCGCCGGTCCGACGACGGCCCGCAGGCCGAGGCGGGCGGCGGCCGGGAACGTGTCCGGGTAGTGCGCGTAGATGAGGTCGAGGATCGACAGCACGTGCGGCACGCCTGTCACGATCGGCCCCGTCGTCCCGAGCGAGTGGAGCAGTTCGACGCCGTGCCGGCGCGCGGCCAGCGGCAGGCGGGTCAGCTCGGTGGCGATCCGCGCCGGCTTGTCGGCGCCGCGAACCGGCAGACGCGCGATCCGCACGTTCGCCGGCCAGCCCGCGTCCGCGAGCGACGGCGCGCCCTCGTCGTTGGCGAAGGCGAGCAGCTCGAGCTCGGGTCGCGCGCGACCGAGCGCTCCGACGAGCTCGCGTGCGTAGATCTCACTCCCGCCGACCTCGCCGGGCACGAGGTACAGGAGGTTGAGGCCCACGCGGCGAAGGGGCCGTGTCGCCGGCTCGCTCACCGCACGCGGCCGAGGGCGGCGCGCTCGGCGAGGACGCGGTCGACGTCGTGGGCGTAGCGCTCCCAGCGCCAGTCGGCCTCCACCGCGGCGCGTCCAGCGCGACCGAGTCGCTCCCGTTCGCCGGGATCGTCGAGCAGGCGCAGCACGGCCGCGGCCATCGCTCTGGGATCGCGGGGCACGAGCAGGCCGGTCTCCTCGTTCCGGACGGACTCGCGCAACCCGCCTTCGTCGACTGCGACGACCGGTCGTGCGCACGCCATCGCCTCGAGCGGGACGAGGCCGAACGGCTCGCGGATCTGCGCGCACACCACGATCGTCGCCCGCTGCATCAACGCGACGACCTCCGGAAACGGCACCTTGGTGCGGAGGTCGAGCCGCACCCCGAGGCGAGTTGCCTGCGCTGCCAGCGCCGGGCCCTCGTTGCCGCGATCGCCGACGATCACGAGCCGCGGCCGGCGCTCGGCGGGCAGGAGCGCGATCGCGTCGACGACGAAGGCGTGCCCCTTCAACGGATGCAGCGCGCCGACCGACAGCAGATAGGGGTCCGTGTCGGTCTCGGTCGCCAGGGGACGGAAGGCGTCGAGGTCGACGCCGAGGCGCAGCACCTCCGACTCGACGCCGTAGTTGCGAAGGAGGTCTTCGTGCGTGAACTGGGAGTGCGTCACGACATATGGCGCGGCGCGCGCGGCGCGGCGGTCGAGGATGCGGCGCGCCTGCTCGATCGGGTTGCCGCCCGCCCGTGTCAGGCGCACCTTCCAGTCGTCGCCGAGATAGACCAGTTTCGGATCCTCGTACGCGGCGCGCATCGCCTCCGGCGCGTAGTAGACGGTCGGCGTCCGGAGATGGTGCAGGACCGCCGGCGACTGCGTCAGCAGGCTCGGGAGCACGAAGACGGCGTCGTGCCCGGCGGCGTCGATCGTCGCCGCGACGCGCCGCCCGGCCGCGCCCGAGCGGATGAGGCCGAGCGCGGCCGGCAGGCCCTCGAACGGGCCCGGAACGTCGACCGGCACGACGACGACGCGCTCGGGGAAGTCGGCGAAGGCGTGCACGCTCGGGTCGGGCGTGTAGATCGTGACCGTGTCGGCCGTCGTGTGGCGCGCCCACTCGGCCAGCACGCGCAGGGCCCCTCCGGTGGGCAGGTGATGGTAGGCGGCGACGTCCAAGGCGGTCATGGTGCCAGACGACCGCGCGGCAGCATCCGCCGAACGACCTCGCGCGCCATCGCCAGCAGCTCGGTCGGCACCGCGTGGGAGCCCAGCAGCACCGCCGCTGCCGCCGCGCACGTCGCCGCGAAGGGGATCAAGGGGAAGAGGTGACGCGTCGGGGCGAAGGCCGCGAGGGCCGCGAGCATCGCCAGCAGGACCTTCGCGAGCTGCGCGGCAGGGCCGGTCGGTGTCGGGTGGCCGCTCTCGCGCAGGCCCTGACGACAGATCCGATCGGCGGCGAGCGCGATCATCAGCTCCGAGGCGACGATCCCGATCGCGAACCAGCGCGGGCCGAGCCACTCCCCGGCCACGACGGTCAGCGCGACGTTGCACGAGAGCGCCAGCACGTTGATGCCGAGGACCGCGCGGTAGCGCCGCTCGGCCAGCAGCATCCACATGCCGGCGGCACCGACGAAGAGCGAGCCGAGCGCGCAGCCCAGCAGCACGAACGCGTCGATCGTGACGTCGTCGCGCCGGCCGGTGAAGACGAGCGTCATCAGCGGGGCGATGCCGATCACGGCGGCAGCGCCAAACGCGCCGAGCGTCGCGGTCGAGCGCCACAGCATGTCGTAGCCGCGCGAGAGCCGCAGCCGGTCGTGGATCGCGGCGTGGGTCAGCAGCGGGAAGAGCGCGCCGGTGAGGACCGACGGCAGCATCGTCAGCGGCTCGACGGCGCGGAAGGCGACCGAGAAGGAGCCGAACTCGCCGGGCGTCAGGAACGCCGGCCCGAGCAGGACAGCGGCGCGGAGGTAGACGACGCTGACGGCGCCGGCGGCCGCGAACGCCGCGGACTCGCGCAGCAACGCCCGCAGCCGCGCGGTCCGGAAGCGTGGCCACGGCAGCTGTCCGCGCAGCACGAGCATGATCGCCAGGAGTGCGGCGAGCCCGGCCGGGATCATCGCCGCGGCAAGCGGGATCACGCCGCCGCCGGCGAGCACCACGACGACCTGGAGGATCGCCTGCACGGCGACCGACAACAGCTCCAGCAGCCCGACCATCGCCTGGCGCAGCTGTGCGATCAGCGGCACCATCAGGGCCGCCTGGACGGCGTTGAAGACGGTGCCAACCAGCGCGAAGACGGTGCCGACGACGACCGTGTGGCCGTAGCCGACGGCGATCGCGAAGATGATCGCGCCGACCGCGCCGAGGCCGATCGCGACAAGCTTCAGCCCCAACAGGTCGGCCAGCAGCTCCCGTCGCTCGTCCCCGTCGCGACGGATCCACTCACGGATTCCGACAGCCGAGAGGCCGAGGTCGGTGATGCCCGAGACGATCGTCACGAGCGCGATGATCAGCGACAGCTGCCCGAACTCGGCCTTCGAGAGGTACCGCACGATCACGACGGTCGAGCCGAGGGAGAGCAGCAGCCCGGCGATCCGCGTCTGCAGCCGGATCGTTCCGCCGGTGGCGGCGACCGCCCCCGCGTCGGCGCTGCGGAGATGCGCGTCGTCGTCTCCGGCGCCAGTGTCGGAGACGACGGTGGGAAGCGGCTCGGGCGGCACGCGCCTAGGGTCGCAGAAGCGTTGCCATGTCATCATCGCCGGACGTGCTGACGGTCGCGATCATCAACTACGAGACGCCGGACCTGACCGCCAACTGCGTCGGCTCGGTGCGCGCGGCGTCCCCGTCAGAGCCATACGAACTGTTGATCGTGGACAACGGCTCGACGGAGGAGACGCTCGTCCCGCTGCGCGCGCTCGCCGGCGTCAGGCTGGTCGAGACGGGCGTCAACGGCGGGTTCGCCGTCGGCGTCAACCGCTGCGTCGCCGAGGCGGACGCGGCTGCCGACGTGATCGTGGTGCTGAACTCCGACACGGAGGTGCAGCCGGGCGCGCTGGACGCGCTCGCGGCCGCGGCCCGCGCCCCTGGCGTGGGACTGTCCGCGCCGGTCGTGCTCGACCGCGACGGCGCGGTCCAACGCTCCGGCCACCGTCGCTTTCCCACGCTCTGGACGATCTGGATGGCGCTCTGCATCCCGCTCGCCTACGGGCAGTTCCTGCTCTAGCGGCTCGTGCGCCATCCGAGCTCGCTGTCGGTCGCGGAGCACGAGGCGGGCCTTCAGCCGCTCCACGTGATGGGCGCCGTGATGGCCTTCCGCCGCGCCGCGTGGGAGCAGGTCGGGCCGTTCGACGAGCGCTACTTCATGTACTTCGAGGAGACCGACTGGCAGCGTCGGCTGCACGAGGCCGGGTGGCAGGTCGCGCTCGTCCCGCAGGCGCGCGTGCTGCATCTCCACCGTGGCGGCGACGAGGCCGTCGGGGTGCCGCCGCTCGTCTACCTCGACAGCGCGCGCATCTACTTCCGCTCGCTCGGACGCGGCGACCGCGCGACACGGGCGGCGCTCGCCTCCTCGCTGCTCGTCTCCTGGGCCGCGCTCCACCTCTACCGGCCGTTCACCCGGTGGGTGCCGGCCCACCGTCCGATCGTCATCGCCTCGCTGCCACTCGCCTGGCGTGGGTTCCTGCACGTGGTGCGCGGCCGCACGGTGCCGCGGCCGGACGCTAGGGGCTGACCCCCAGCGCCTTCGCGAGCGCGTCGAGGAAGCCGGGCTGGACGATCGTCCCGGCGGCCCCCCAGAGCGTGCGCTCGGTCTGCTCCACGATCAGCGTCTGGTGCGATCTGATGCCGGCGATCACGTCGGCCTGCGCTTTCGCGGCCGCCGGCGCGCCGCCGCTCGCGGCCGCGCGGCTCAGCTCCGGGATGCGGGTCACGTCGGCGAAGAACGGCGTCAGCATCGGCAGCGTGCGCTCGACGAACGAGTCGCCGTAGATCAGCGTCGAGGGTCTGTAGAGCGTCGCGCCGCCGGGGGCGACCGCGTTGCGCACCGTCTCGATCGGGTAGTTCGCGATCGGGTCGGTCGTCTGCGCGCTGATCTGCGTCTCGCCTCTGCGCAGCACCGAGTAGGGCCGCTCGACCGTGTTCACGGGCGCGCCGCTGATGACCGAGAGGTCGCCGGGCGCGCTCACCGGTCTGCCCGGGACGAAGCGCGTGTCGTGCAGCAGCGCCGGCTCGAGCGCGCCCATCATCGTGCGCGTGAAGACGAGGTCGCCGGTCGTGTTCCAGTGCGTGTCGTACTTCTGGAAGATCGGCATGCCGTCGGACTGCTGGCGCGCCTCCAGCGCGCTCAGGACGTCGACGTAGCCGGGCAGTCTGTCCTGCGTCAGCAGCGCTCTGCGCTGCGCGTCGGCCTTCGCCGTGCAGGCCTTCTCGGGCAGGTTGTCCGGCAGGTATCTGGTCGAGAGCACGTGCTTGTCGGGCGGGACCGCGAACAGGAACGTGCGGCCCGACTCCCGCAGGATCTGGCCGAGGCGGCGCAGCCCGTCGACCACGCTGGTGGCCGAGACCTCCGGCGTGCAGGCACGCACGAACTCGTCGCCGTAGAAGAGCCAGCCGTCCTTGCCGGGGATCACCTGCAGGTCGCGCGGGGTGCCGCCGCTGGGGGCGGCCGCGGTGCCGCTGCCGCCGACCGCTCCCGACTGCCCGACGCCGATCGGCCCGCCGGAGTTGTCGATCTGCGGCAGCTCGTGGAAGACCTTCTTCGAGAGGTTCGTGTTGAACGTGATCGCGTTCGAGCGCAGCGGCAGCCGGTCGATCGCCCACTGCGAGAGCTGGTCGAACGCGCCCCAGCCCTGGCTCAGCTTCGGCAGCGCCGTGAACGGCCGGTTCTCGATCGGCTTCGCGCGCACGCCGCCGATCCAGACGACGATCGGCGTGAAGAAGAAGACGGCGGCGATCGCGGCGAGGACGATCGCGGTGGTCGGCTCGCGCAGGCGCCGCCGCATCAGAAGCGGAAGTAGAGGAAGGGGCTGAACGTCCCGGCGGCGACGAGGATCGCCGCGTACGGCGCGAAGCCGAGCGAGACGACGAAGCGGGTCGCGTCCGCGAGCCGGGTGCGGCTGAAGTCGAGGTAGCGGCCGAGCACGAAGTGGCGCGGCATCAGCACCACGAGCGCGGCGAGCGCGAGCGTCCAGGTCGCCTTGTTGTCGAGCGCGACCGAGACGGCGCTCGGGGTCGCGCCGCTGAAGTCGAACGAGAACATCGCCCCGAGCACGTGCCCGGCGCTGCTGAGGCTGTCGGCGCGGAAGAGGACCCAGCCGACGATCACGATCAGCAGCGTCACGATCCGGCGCGGGATCACGTACGCGTCGTCGGACAGTCTCCGCAGCCCGGTCGCCCGTTCGAGCGCGAGGAAGCAGCCGTGGAACAGGCCCCAGAAGATGAACGTGTAGGCGGCGCCGTGCCAGAAGCCCGTCAGCAGGAAGACGGTGAAGAGGTTGCGGTACGTCTTCACGCCGCTGCCGCGGTTGCCGCCGAGCGGGATGTAGAGGTAGTCGCGGAACCAGCGCGACAGCGACATGTGCCAGCGGCGCCAGAAGTCGGTGATCGAGACCGACGAGTAGGGCCGGTTGAAGTTCTCCGGCAGCCGGAAGCCGAGCATCTGGCCGAGGCCGATCGCCATGTCGCTGTAGCCGGAGAAGTCGAAGTAGATCTGCAGCGTGTAGGCGACCGCGCCGAGCCAGGCGACCTGGGTCGTGAGATGGCCGTTGCTCGATCTGAAGACGGCGTCGGCGACCGGCGCGATCGCGTCCGCGACGACGACCTTCTTCGCCAGCCCGAGGGCGAAGCGGGGGAAGCCGCCGGCGAAGTCCTGCAGGCGGTCGCGCGGGCGGTCCGGCGGCAGCTGGTCGTCGATCTCGTGGTAGCGGACGATCGGGCCGGCGATCAGCTGCGGGAACATCGCGATGTAGGTGATGAACTGCAGCGGGCTGCGCTGCGCCGGGCGATCGCGGCGATAGACGTCGACGACGTAGGAGATGTGGTGGAAGGTGAAGAACGAGATCCCGATCGGGAGCGTGATCTTCGCCACCGAGCCGATGTCGGCGCCGAACCAGTTCGCCACGTCGGCGCCCTGTCGCAGCCCGAAGCTGCCGTACTTCCAGGTCGCGAGGACCGCCAGGTCGAACGTCACCGCGCCGGCCAGCAGCAGGTTGCGCTCGCGGCCGTCCTCGGAGAAGCGCGGCGCGTCGAGCGCCCGTCCGACGAGGAAGTTGACGGCGATGCAGGCCAGCAGGAGCAGGACGAACTCGCCGGCGCCCCAGGCGTAGAACAGCAGCGACGAGCCGGCGACGACCAGGTTGCGGGCGCGCTTGGGCAACACCCACAGTGCGATCAGCACCGCCGGCAGGAAGTACCAGAGAAAGACGGGGGAGGCGAAGGACATGTCGGAGTCGGGGCGTCGCCAGACAACAACGTGGCGGCCTCCCGGAAGGTGCGGCCATCGTACCGACGGCGCCGCGCCGACCGCCGTCGGCGACTAGCCTTCGCCGACGCCCGGGGCATGATCGCTGCCGCCGGGCTCGTCCCATGACCACGGTCGCGCCCCCCACACACGCTCGCCGGACCCGCCTTCGCGGCGGGCTGCGCCGCGTCCCCGTGCCGCTCGCCGCGATCCTGCTGGTCGCGTTCGCCTTCTCGCTCACCTGGGCGCTCGTCGAGCCGCCGTGGCAATCCCCCGACGAGCAGGTCCACTTCGCCTACGCCCAGGAGCTGGCGAGCGACGGGGCGCTGCCGGGCAACGCCCACAAGCAGACGTTCTCGACCGACCAGGGGCTGGCGCTGCAGGCGACCGACCTCAACGGCGTCGCGCTCCACGCGCAGGTGCCGGCGGTCTGGGACCCCGCG
>JAATFK010000716.1 GCA_015655225.1 Solirubrobacterales bacterium
CACGAGCTGGGGCGCGAGCTGCCGCGCGAGGTGAGCGTCGTCGGCTTCGACGACGTGCCGGAGGCGGCCTACTTCACCCCCGCGCTGAGCACCGTGCGCCAGGACTTCAACGAGCTGGGACGGCGGGCCGTGCAGCTGATCCTCGACGAAATCGAGCGCGGCGTCTCCTCCTCCACGCGCGTCACCGTCGCGCCCGAGCTGGTGCTGCGGGCGAGCACGGCGCCCGCGCCAACCGCTTGACGGACCGCCCCGCCAAACGTCAAATTCTCTGCATCTTTACCTAGCTCTTGCCTAGGCGCCCTATGCGGATCGTTGCTAGGTTCAGCGCGTCGAGGCGGCCGTGCGCGCGTCACGGCGACACGACATCGAGGCGACAGGAGTGCAGTGAGGACACGAAAGCTTGGGATCGCGGCGATCGCCGCGTTGGCGGTCGGCCTGCCAATCGCGGCGACATCGTCGGCGTCGGCCGACACGATCCGCATCCAGAGCACGACCGATACGATCGACGCGGGCCTCAGAGACGGCCTGCTGGTGCCAGCCTACGCGGCCGCCCAGCCCGGCGACACGCTCAACTACGTCGGCGTCGGCACCGGTGCCGCGCTCACGAACGCCGAGAACGGCCTCGCCGATGTCGTGATCACCCACGCCCCGTCGCTGGAGGAGCAGTTCGTCGCCGGCGGCTACTCGCTCGAGCCGGCCGGCCGCGCGATCTTCTACTCCGACTACGTGATCGTCGGCCCGCAGAGCGATCCGGCCGGCGTCGCCGCGAGAGATCCACACGACGCCGTCTCGGCCTACGAGGACATTGCCGCCGCCGGCGTCGCCGGCACCGCGACCTTCGTCTCGCGCAACGACAACTCCGGCACGAACGTCGAGGAGCAGGACATCTGGGGCCTGACCGGCAGCTCGGTCCCGAAGGTGCTCGCCGCCAACGGCAGAGGCGACCCGGCGCGCTACACGCCGACCGGCAGCTGGTACGCGCCCAACAGCGCCACGACGACCAGCCAGGCGACGAACGTGAACAACACGAGCGTGTGCGACAGAACCACCTATCCGAACGGTGGCTGCTACACGATGGTCGACCGCGGCACGTTCAACAGACTGATCAACGCCGGGCTCGACACGAACCTGAGAATCGTCAGCCAGAACAACACGCCAGACGTGCGCGGCGGCAGAGACCTGCTCGTCAACCCGTTCAGCGTCTACATCGTGAACCCGAACAGAGTCGCCGGCGTGAACGTCGCCGCCGCCGAGCGGTTCGTCAGCTTCATCACCTCGCAGTCGTTCCAGGCGCAGGTCAACGGCTTCCCGAACTCGACCGAACCGGCCTTCCACGCGGACGCGCAGCCATCGGTGACGCTCACCTCGCCGCTGCCTGCGACCACGGCCGCCGGCAGCACGCTGACGCTCGCGGTCTCGCTCGCGAATTTGATCCCCGGCCAGCTGCCGCCCGTCGCGATGCCGGTGCAGCTGCAGGCCTCGACCGACGGCGGGACGACCTGGGCGAACGTCGGGCTGCCCCTGAACACCGACGCGTCGGGGAACGTGACGTTCACGCCGACGATCGCCGCGACGACCGCCTACCGCGTCAGCACGGGCGACTTCCAGGCGACCACCTGGAGCGAGTTCAGTGCCGGCACGGCGAGCCTCGGCGCCGTCACGGTGCCGCCGATCGCCGTCCCGACGCCGCTGCCGACTCCGCCGGCGGCGAAGGACACGGTCGCGCCGAAGGTGACGAAGACGGTCCTCGACCCGCGCAAGGTCCTGCTGACGATCAACGAGAGATCGACGGTGCGCGTCACCGTGAAGCTGCGCGTCGCCCGCACGGTGAAGCGCAAGGGCCACAAGCGCACGGTCGTCACCTACCGCACCGTCCGCTCGCGCACGGGCAAGCTGACGAAGGCGGGCACGCTGACGCTGAAGTGGCCGAAGGCGCTCGCAGCCGGCACCTACCATGTCGACGTGCGCACGACCGACGCTGCCCACAACACGCGCGTTCAGACGGTGACGCTCAAGATCAAGGCAGCGAAGAAGAAGACGACCACGCGCGGGACGCGCTAGGCCGTTGGACGGCGCGCCACGCGTGCGCGCTGCCGTGGGCGCCGCCCTGGCGCTCACGGCCCTCCTCGTCGCCGCTCCGGCCCAGGCCGCGAGCGGCGACGGCGGGGATATCCTCGTCAGCGTCAACGGGCATGCGTGGAGCGACCTGACGAACGCGACCCTCCAGCAGCACGTGATCGCTCCGGTGGCGTCGACCGAGCTGGACAACGACGGCGAGGAGTACTCCGTCTTCGCGGGCGGGGTCACGGCCGCCGAGCTGCTGACGCTGGCGAACATCCCGCTCACTCCCGGCCTCCAGCTGGGGATCCCGCAGATCGACGGACGCACTGTGACGCTCGACGAGGACGAGATCGCGAACGGCTTCAGCAACGACCCCCGGATCCCGGGCGTCCACTGGGCGACGTTCGATCCGAACTACAGCCCGACCGCGATCCGGTTCTTCCGCCCAATGCGAGGGCCCGGGGACCGGAACGGCGCCGACAGAGTCACCTCCGCCGATCGCGGCACGCTCGACGTGTCGGTCACGACGAGCACGCCGCTCCTGACCGTGACCGCCTCCGCCGATCCCACTACGGTCCCGGTCGACGCCACCGTCACCTTCACTGCGTCCTCGGCCGTGCAGGGCGTGACGTACGCGTGGGACTTCGGCGACGGCTCCACCCTCCGGACCGGCACTCCCGCCTTGCATCCCTACACGACTCCGGGCAACTTCGAGGCGGTCGTCACCGCGATCGCGCCGGACGGCTCGACCGGCACCGCCGCGGTCGACGTGAGCGTCGGCACCCCGGCGCCGACGACGACCACCACGCCGGCGCCGACGACGCCGGCCCCGACCGCCGCGGGGGGCGCCGGGTCCAGAGCGAGCGTCGGCACCGCCAAGCCGACGGCAGGAACGCTCGGCGCCAGACGCGGTCGCGGCATGGCGACGAATCCCGCCCGACACGCCACCCCGCGGACCTCCGCAGACTCCAGAGACGACGATGCGGGCACGAAGCGCTCCGCGACGAAGACCACAGCGACGACGCCCGCCGCGACGACGCCGACGCCCGCGCGTTCAACCGCCGCACCCACCCCCACCGTCGCAGCCCCACCGCCGGCCCCCGCCCCGCCAAGACCGCTCACCGTCCCTCGCCCGCGCCGCGCCAGCGGGACGAGCCGCAGCGGCGTCGGCGCTGCGACGACGCAGGAGCAGCCGCCGAGAGCGAGCCGGTCCCCGTCGGACATCGCGTCCCTTCCGCACGTCTCCGGCCTCGAGCTCGTCTCCGCCGGCGTCGACGCCGACGCGATCGCACGCGCCGAGTCCGACGAGCCGGCACGGGCCGCCGCGCAGGCGGCCGCGCGCCGCGCCGGCGGTGACTCGGGCGCGGTCGCGTGGTGGCTGCTGGGCGGCCTTGCGGTCGCCGCGCTGCTCGGCGCCGGGGGGCTGCGGGAAGCGGGCGTGCGCCGGCCCGCGTGGGTGCGCCTCCCGACCCGTCAGCATTCGGCTCCGTGATCGCACCTTCCGCCTCGATCGAGGACGTCGTCTTCCATGTCGCGACGGCGTTGCGCTACCCGGTGCTGATCCTCGCGCTGGCCGCGCTCGCGGTCGTGCTCTACGAGCTCGGCTCGCTCGCGATCGAGCTGCTGCGCCGGCGACGCCACGACCCGCGGGCGGTGGAGGCTGCGGCGGCCACCGCCGAGCAGGCGCTGCGCGACGGCCACCGGGGAACCGCCGTCGCGGCGGTCCGCTCGGTCGCGTCGAGCGACGCGATGCGCGCCGCGATCGACCGCCTGCTGACGCAGCGGGAGCTGCCCGGCGCCTCGAACCGGATGGCGAAGTCGCTCGCCGACTTCGACCTCGGCTCCCTGCGACGGCTGGAGCGGACGCGGCTGCTGGTCCGCGCCGGCCCGGCGCTCGGGCTGATGGGGACGCTGATCCCGCTCTCGCCGGCGCTCACCGGGTTGGCGAACGGCAACGTCACGCAGCTGACGTCCAACCTCAGAGTCGCGTTCAGCGTCACCGTGCTGGGCCTGCTCGTCGGCGCCCTCGCCTTCGGCATCTCGCTCGTGCGCGACCGCCTCTACGCGCAGGACCTCTCCGACCTCGAGTTCCTCGCCGCGACGCTCGAGCTCGAGGGGGTCGCCGCGTGATCCGCGTCACCCCGCGCGCGCGGCGCCACGGCGACCGCGCCGGCGATCCGCTCGACGGCCTCGTCAACATGTTCGACATCGGGCTCGTGCTGGCGGTCGCGTTCCTGTTGGCGGCGCTCAACTCCGTGCACCTGACCGACCTGCTGACGAAGAAGAACGTGACGCTCGTGCAGTCGACCGCGAACGGCCAGACGATCATCGTGAAGAAGGGGGGCCGGCTGAGAACGCTGAAACTGGGGACGAGAACCGCGGCCGGCGCGGGGGCCAGAGTCGGCTTGGTCTATCGGCTCGCCGACGGGCGGCTCGTCTACGTGACCGGGCGCTGAGCGGTGGACGCCTCGCTGCTCGCGATCACGCTGCGGACGCTGCGCGTCGGCGGCGAGTCGACCGGCATCGCGCTCGTGGCCGGCGTCCCGGCCGGCTGCGCGCTCGGGCTCGGGCGCTTCCGCGGGCGCCGCGCGCTGCTGGCGATCGCGAACGCTGGCATCCGCATGCCGCCGGTCGCGCTCGGCCAGCTGCTGTGGCTGCTGCTGTGGCCGAACTCGCAGTGGGGCGGCAGCGTGCTCTCGGGGTTGCATTGGATCTACACCCTCGCGGCCGTGATCCTCGCGCAGACGCTGCTGGTCCTGCCGATCCTGATCGGCCTGACGGCCGGCGCCGTGCAGCGCGTCCCCGAGGAGCTGCTCGACCAAGCGCGCGCGTTCGGCGCGACCGTGCCGCGGCTCGCCGCGCTGGCACTGCGCGAGGCGCGCATCGGCGTGCTGGCGGGGATCATCGCGGCGTTTGGCACCGCGATCGCGTCGGTCGGCGCGATCGTCGTCGTCGGCTACTCGTTCGGCACCGCGACGCTGGCGACGGCGGCGCTGCGTGAGTGGAGCGCCTACAGCTTTGACGGGCACGCGGTCGCGTACGGGAGCGTCCTGCTCGGGCTCTTCCTGGTCGTCGCCGCCGCCCTCACGGTCGTCCAGCAGGGGCGCGCGACGTGGTCGCCGATCCGCCAGTCGTGACCGCCGCCGGGCCCGTCCTGCGGGCCGAGGGGCTGACGGTCACGCGCGGCAGACGGGTCCTGCTGGAGGGCGTCGAGCTGGAGCTGCGTCGCGGCGAGGTGCTTGCGGTGCTCGGCCCCAACGGCGTCGGCAAGTCGACGCTGCTGGCGGTCCTCGGCGGCCTGCGAGAGCCGGCCGGCGGCCGGGTCGTGCGTACGGGCCGCGTCGCGGCGGCGCTTCAGGCGCCGGCGCTCGCGCGCCGCAGCGTGCAGGCGAACGTCGAGGCCGCGCTCGCGTGGTGGGGCGTCCCGCGCGCCGCGCGGCCCGTGCGGGCGCGGGCCGCGCTCGAGCGCCTCCACGCAGGGCATCTCGCCGACCGTGCCGCGCAGGCGCTCTCGGGCGGCGATGCGCGCCGGGTGCACCTGGCGCGCGCGCTCGCGCTCGACGCCGACGCGCTGCTGCTCGACGAGCCCTTCGCCGGCCTCGACGCGCCGACCCGCGCCGAGCTGCTGACCGACGCCGCGTCGGCCCTGCGCGACGGCGACCGCGCAACGCTGCTCGTGCTCCACGACCGCGCCGAGGCGTGGGCGCTCGCCGACCGGCTGCTCGTGCTGCTCGACGGCGGCGTGCGCGCGCTCGGGCCACCTGCGGAGGTGCTGGAGCGGCCGCCGAGCATCGCCGTCGCCGAGTTCCTCGGCTTCAGCGGACGGCTCGACGAGCCCGGCGGGACGGTCCGTTGCCTGCGTCCCGCGCATGTCGTCGCCGATCCCGAGGGTCCGCTCGCCGGCATCGTCCGGCGCCGCGTGCCAGAGGAGGACGGCGTCCTCTGCGAGGTCGACCTCGACCACGGCCGCGTCCAGCTGCGCGTCCCCCACCCGGGCCCTGCCGAGGGCGCGACCGTACGGCTGCGGATCGACGGCGGCGTCCGCTTCGCGAGGGAGTGCTGAGGCGGTGGAGTTCCTCGTCCAGATGATCGGGCAGGCGGTCGACCGGATCGTGCACGGCGACCCGACGCTGCTCGCGACGACCTGGCGCACGCTCTGGCTCGCGTTCCTCTCGACCGCGATCGCCCTGCTGCTCGGCGCCCCGCTCGGGTTGCTGCTGGGCGAGGGGCGGACCCGCGCCCGCCGCGGGGCGGTCGTGCTCGCGAACGCCGGCCTCGGGTTGCCGCCGGTCGTGCTCGGCGTCTACCTCGCGCTGCTGCTACTGCCGGGCTCGCCGCTGGGCGGGCTGCGCTGGACCTACACGCTGCCGGCGCTCGTGCTCGCACAGACGCTGCTCGCCTTCCCGCTCGTCGTCGCGCTCGTCGCCGCCGCGGTGCGCACGCTGCCGGATGGGCTGCTCGAGCAGTCGCGCGCGTTCGGCGCCTCGCGCGCGCGACAGGCGGGTCTGGCGCTGCGCGAGGCGCGGATCGGCGTGCTGACGGCGGTGATCGCGGCGCTTGGGTCGGCGGTCGCCGAGGTCGGCGCGGTCGTGATCGTCGGCGGCAACGTGCGCGGCCAGACGAACACGCTCGCCTCGACCGTCCTGCTCGACCTGTCGGCCGCCGACCCGGTCGGCGCGACCGCCGACGTGCTGATCCTGCTCGTCGTCGTGCTCGTGCTCGGCGGGATCCTCACGGTCGTCCAGCAGCGAGGTGCGAGTAGCGACCGGCGGGCGCTGCGGCGGAGGGCCACGTGAGCGGCGTGGGCGATCTCCTCGACCGCCGCGCGCTGCTGCGCCGCGCGGGCGGCGCCGCGCTGCTCGGCAGCGGCGTCGCGACGCTCGCCGGCTGCGGCGACTTCAGCCCCAAGCCAGGGCGCGAGGCCCAGGCCGTCGCGGCGCGCAGCATCGGGCTCGATGTCGCCTCCTACTACCCGCCGATCACCGACCTGCGGCGGCTCGTCCAGGCCCGCGCGCAGGCGCGCGGCGCGAACGTCCTGCTGAGCGCCGACGCCGCCGGCAGCACGGCGCAGCTCGCCAACCTGCGGCAGTGGACCGCCGCCCGCAGCGGCTTCCACGCGCTCGTGATCGCCCCCTTCGACGCCGCGGCCGTCGATCCGCTCGCGGCGGCCGCGCTGGCGCGCGGGGTGGCGGTCGTCTCCTACGCGGCGCCGCTGAAGCACCAGAGCGCGGCGGTGGGGATCGACCCGGCCCGCAGCGGACGGCTGCTGGCGCGCGACGTGAACGGCTGGGCGACGCACCAGCCCGCCGGCCTCGTCCAGGTGCTGCTGGTGCGCCCGACGCCGGGCGGCGCCGCTCCCGATCCCTACGTGCAGGTCGCGCCGCGCGCGGAGACGGCGCTGCGGGGCGCGCTCGCGACCTCGCTGCTGCAGCCGGTCGCCGCCACCACCGCGACGGCCGCCGCCGACGCGACCGCCGCGGTCGCGCGGGCGCTGAGCGACTTCCCCGCGATCCGCGTGGTGCTCTGCTGGAACGACACGACCGCGCTCGGCGCCGCCGCCGCGCTGACCGCGCACCATCCGGCCAGCGAGCGCGCTCGCCTCTACGTCGGCGGCCAGGGCGCGCCGGCGCTGAGCGGCCGCGCGAGCCTCGACGCGCTCGCCGGGAACGGCGTCCTGCGCTGCCTCGTCGCGCCGCGCCTGCGCGACCTCGCCGACGCCCTCGTCGACGTCCCCTTCGGCCTCCTGCACGACCAGCACCGCAGCGACGTCCCGGCGCCGCTGCTCGCGCTCACGCGCCAGTCGCCGCAGCTCGCCGACTACCGGGGGGACTACCGCGCCGCTTGACGGCCGCCGGGGATCTCAAGCTTTCACCCCAGATGTCGATGAACGCTGCGTGAGTCGCATTCTCGTGGCCCCCGCGCGACGTCGGCGAACGACGTCCGTTCCGCGCTGACGCGCCTGGCTCCGTTCGCTCTCTCGTGCCTCGTCGCGTTCGCGCTCGTGCCCGTCAGCGGCGGCGCCGACATCAAGTGGGCCGAGGTGCTGATCGCGCTCGGCGGCAGCATCCTGATGGGCGTCGCGACGCTGCTCTTCCCGGTCCTCGCGAGCCGCTCCTTCGCCGGGGGCGCCGCGCTCGTCTCGGTCGCCCTGATCGGCGTGCTGCGCGACGGCTCCGGCGGCTCGAGCGGCGGCTACGGCGTGATCGTGATCGTCCCGGTGCTGTGGGTCGCGCTCTACGGCAGCCGCCGTCAGCTGTGGCTCAGGCTCGCCGGGATCACCGCGATGTTCGTGATCCCGCTGCTCGCGCTCGGCGCGCCCCAGTATCCGCACGCCGGCTGGCGCAGCACGCCGCTGGTGGTGCTCTCGTGCACGCTCGTCGGCACGGTCGTGCAGGAGCTGCTGGCCCGCGAGCAGCGCGTCGCGGAGCGGCCCCAGGCCTCCCACGACCGCTCCGCCGAGATCCTCTCGACGATGCGCGAGGGCTTCGCGCTGACGCGCGACGGCGTGATCGTCGAGGCCAACCCGGCGCTGTCGCAGATCACCGGCTTCCCCCGCGAGCAGCTGATCGGCTCCCGCCAGCCGTTCCTCTTCTGGCCACCCGAGATGCTGGAGGACCTGACGGCGCTGCGGGAGCGGATCCACGCGAGCGACGGCGGCACCTTCCAGACGACCTTCATGCGCGCCGACGGGGCCCGCTTCATCGCCGAGACGACCGCCGTCCCCCTCCACGACGCCGACGGCAGCCCGGCCGGCTTCCTCAACAGCATGCGCGACGTGACCGAGCGCGTCAGCGCGGAGCGGGCGCTGCACGAGCGCAGCGAGGAGCTGGCGGCGCTCGCGAAGGTGACGCGCGCGGTCGCGCACGCCGATCCCGCCCAGGCACGCGAGACGGTCCGCGAGATGGCGGTCACGATCAGCGGCGCCAGCAGCGCGACGATCTGGGACCTGGCGGAGGCCGACGCCGCCGCCGTGGTCGCGAGCTTCGAGCCGCTCGGAACGGGCACCGGCGTCTTCCTTCCCGACGTCACGTCCGCGCCGGCGGCGATGCGCGCCCGCATCGCCGGCGCCTCCGCCCACCTCCAGCCGATCCTCGACGGCGCCAAGCTGATCGGCGTGCTGGTGATCTCGTGGGCGTCGGCGACGAACGGGCTGACGCCGTCGGAGGCGAGCCTGACCGAGCTGCTCGCGCACGAGGCGGCGATCGCGATCGAGAAGGCGACCGCGCACGCCGAACTGGAGCGGCTCGGCCGCACCGACGCGCTCACGGGGCTGCCGAACCGCCGCGTCGTCGAGGACGTCTCGCGCCACGAGATCGCGTCCGCGCGCCGCACGACGCTCCCGCTCGCGTTCGCGATGCTCGACCTCGACCACTTCAAGGACTACAACGACGCTCATGGCCATCCGGCGGGCGACAAGCTGCTGCGCGCCGTCAGCGCCAACTGGGCGCGCCGGACGCGCGAGGCCGACCTGCTGGCGCGCTGGGGCGGGGAGGAGTTCTGCCTGCTGCTGCCGGGCTGCGACCTCGACGCCGGGCGCGAGATGATCGAGGAGCTGCGCGAGGTCGTGCCGGACGGTCAGACGTTCTCCGCCGGCCTCGTCGCCTGGCAGCCCGGGATGACCACCGAGGACCTCGTCGCGGCAGCCGACCAGGCGCTCTACGCCGCCAAGCGCGGCGGGCGCGACCAGACGGCGGTGGCGGTCTCGGTCACCCTCTCCGCCCCGCCGGTGATCGCCGCCGTTCGGGGGAGCTGACGCGAGCGGGGCGCCGGGCGTCGCGCGCGGCGCTCAGTCGTGCGTGTGCGCGCCCGCCGGGGTGGCGCGGATCGTCGCGATCGACTGCCAGGTGATGCGGAGGATCACGAGCGTGATCACGAGGCCGACGAGCGGGTCCCCGAGCCGGAAGCCGAGCGCGACGAGCGCCGCGCTCGCGATCACCGAGAGGCTGACGTAGCCGTCGGCGCGCGCGTGCTGGCCGTCGGCGACGAGCGCCGAGCTGTCGAGCCGGCGGCCCGCGCGCAGCCGCACCCGCGCCGCCAGCTCGTTGCCGAGGAAGCCGATCACGCCGGCGGCGACGAGGATCCAGAGGTGGTGCAGCGGCCGCGGCTCGACGAGCCGGTGGATCGCCTCGGCCGCCGCGACGCAGGCGCTGACGAAGATCGCGGCGACGACGCAGTAGCCGGCGCGCTGCTCGGCGACGAACGAGCGCAGCAGGAACGCGATCCCGAGCGGGACGGCCGTGAGGGCGTCGCCGGCGTTGTGGATCAGGTCGGCGAGCAGGGCGACCGAGCCGGTCGCGGCGAAGATCGCGACCTGGGCGACGGCGGTCGCGAGCAGGATCGCGAGGCTCGTGAGCACCGCCCGCAGTCCCTCGCGCGAGCTGGTGATCGAGCGGTCGACGAGGCCGTGGCTGTGGCCGTGGCCCTGGTGGGCGCCGTGCGGGTGCGCGTGGTCGTGCGGGTGCGCGTGGTCGTGCGGGTGCGCGTGGTCGTGCG
>JAATFK010000661.1 GCA_015655225.1 Solirubrobacterales bacterium
CCGACGAGCCGCTCGCGCAGCGCCTCGCGCGACGGCGGCATGATGAAGATCTGGACCGCCTCGGGCAGCGCCTCGCGGATCAGCCGCGCGCCCTGCACCTCGATCTCCAGCACGACCGGGACGCCCGCCTCGGTGCGCCGCTCCAGCTCCGAGCGGAGCGTGCCGTAGCGACGGCCGGAGTAGTCGGCGTGCTCGACGAACGCGCCCTCCTCGATCTTGCGCGAGAACTCCTCGTCGTCGAGGAAGTGGTAGTCGACGCCATCCTGCTCGCCGGGGCGCGGCGCGCGCGTCGTCGCCGAGACCGACAGCTCCAGCTCGGGCACGCGCGCGACCAGTCCACGGATCAGGGTTCCCTTCCCGACGCCGGATGGACCGGTGATGACGAAGACGCGTGCCAACGCTCGGGTGCGGTCGCGGCGCGCCGCTAGCGGCGCAGCAGCGCCACGAGCTCGGCGCGCTGGCGCTGGGAGAGTCCGCCGATCGTCTTGCTCGGCGAGATGCGGCACTGGGCCAGCACCTTGTTCGCCTTCACGCGACCGTACTTCGGGACGGCGAGCAGGAGATCGAAGACCTTCGCGGTCTCGACGTACGTGGGCGGCTCCATCAGGAGCTCGTGGATCGCGGAGCGCCCGGCCTTGAGGTCGCGCTTGAGCTGCGCGCGAGCGGTGCGGATCTCGTTCGCGCGGTTGAGCGCGTCCATCCGTTGCAGCAGGGATCGCTCTGGTGCGGTCGCGTGCTTCGTGGGCGTTTCGCTGGCCGGCGGCATTGCAGCGAGTCTACAACTTGCGGGGAGGCCATCAAGCGTCAGGGACGAATTCGTCTCGACCTCAAGTTGAGGTCGAGGCGTGTCGAGAGTCCGTGGCAATATCACATTGCTTTGCAGGTATTTCCGCAGACCCTCAGGGTCGGTGGAATGCAACCGCGCCAGGAGCGGGTGCCTCTTGGCGCAGTCCCGCCAGTTCGGCCGCGATGCGTGCCCCGGCGAGCGGATCGCGGAAGCTCTCGGTGCCGACCGCGACCAGGGTTGCGCCCGCGCGCAGGAGATCGTCTGCGTCGCGGCCGCGCTGGACGCCGCCCATCGCGACCAGCGGGAGCCTCACGCGCCCGGCCACGTCGGCGACCTGCGCCAGGGCGACCGCGCGAACGGTCGCGCCGGAGACGCCGCCGGTGACCCCGCCGAGCCACTGATCGCCCGTCCGGGGGTGGAGCGCCATCCCCCGGATCGTGTTGATGAGAGAGAGCGCATCCGCGCCCGCCGCCTCGGCCGCGGCGGCGACCGCGCCCGGGTCGGTCGCGTTCGGCGTCAGCTTCACGATCAGCGGCTTGGTGGTCAGCGGTCGGACCCGCTCGACCAGGCGCGCCGTCTCCGTCGGGTCCGCTCCCATGATCAGCCCGGTCTCGACGTTGGGGCAGGAGACGTTCAGCTCGAGCGCCGCGACCTCCTCCCGCTCGGCGAACGCGCGCACCAGCTCGGCGACCTCGTCGCGCGTGAAGCCCATCACGTTCACGATCAGCGGGACCGGCAGCGCGGCCAGCTCCGGAAGATCGTGCGTCAGATAGCCCGCAAGCCCCTTGTTCGGCAGCCCGATCGAATTGATCAGGCCGCCCGGGAGCTCCCAGAGGCGCGGCGGCGGATTGCCCTGCCGGGGCATGAGCGTGACCGTCTTGGAGACGAACGCGGCGAACGGGAACGTCTCCTCCAGCGCCGGGCCGAAGGCGCGCCGCGCGGCGATCGCGTCGAACGTCCCCGAGCCGTTCACGATCGGATGCGCCAGCTCGATCCCGCAGAAGCTGGTGGGGAGATCGGCGGCGGAAGCCAAAGGGGTCAATGTCCCGCCCCCGGCGTGAGCGCGCTGTCGAGGCGGTCGGCGTCGAGCACCGGGCCGTCGAGGCAGAGCCGCACGTAGCCGTCTCTCGTCGGGACGACGCAGCCGAAGCAGGCGCCGAAGCCGCACGCCATGCCGGACTCCAGGGCGAGCTGGGCCGGGACCTCGCGCTCGGCGCAGAGGACCCGCACCGCCTCCAGCATCGGCGGCGGCCCGCAGGCGTAGACGACCGCCGCCGGGTCGCGGTCCAGCTCCTCCGCCAGCAGGTCGGTGACGAGTCCCTCGTGGCCGTGGCTGCCGTCGTCGGTCGCGATCCGCGTCTCGCGCAGGAGCGCGGCGCCGGCGGAGTGGAGGCCGTCACGGAAGCCGAGCAGCACGGTCGCGCCGGCGCCGCTGGCGGTCAGCTCGTCCTGGAGGATCGCGAGCGGCGCGATCCCGACGCCGCCGCCGACCAGCAGCGCGCGGCGGCCGGCCAGCTCGCTCGCGGCGACGCCGAAGCCGATCCCGAGCGGGCCGAGGACCCAGAGGCCGTCGCCGGGCTCCAGCTCGGCGAGCCGGTTGGTGCCGGGGCCGACGTCCTCCAGCAGGAACTCCAGCTCGCCGGGCCGGGCGCGCAGGACGCTGAACGCGCGCGGGAGGAACGGCCGCTCGCCGTCTCCCCCGCCCCACCGCTCGACCGCCGCGAGCATCGCGAACTGCCCCGGGCGGGGCGGCGGGCCGCCGGGGTCGGCGACGCGCAGCACGGCGTAGGCGCCGAACTGCTGGCGCGCGAGCACGGTCACGCGCCGGCGGCCGGGCGGCGCGAGCGTGCGGCGGCCGTCGTCGGTGGTGAGTCCCTCGGCGGCGGCGCCCATCGCTCAGCCCACCCGGGCGGCCGGGGGCGCGAGCCGCGGCTCGGCGGGCACCCGCCGCAGCTCCTGCAGCGAGATCACGGTCGGGTCGCCGCGGCGGCCGGAGGCCATCGCCTGGGCGGCGGCCATCGCGCCGGTCATCGTCGTGATGCACGGGATCCCGCGCGCGACGGCGGCCGAGCGGATCTCCCAGCCGTCGGTGCGGGCGCCGGTCCCGACCGGCGTGTTGATCACGAGCTGCACCTCGCCGTTCTCGATCAGGTCGAGCACGTTCGGCGTGCCCTGCCCGATCTTGAAGAGCGGCTCGACTGGAATCCCCATCCGCTTGATCGCGTTCGCGGTCCCGCTCGTGGCGACGATCCGGAAGCCGAGGCCGTGCAGCATCATCGCGACGCCCGCGGCGGCCGCCTTGTCGCCGTCGGTGACGGTGAGGAAGACGGTCCCGCCCTCCGGCAGCTGCGCGCCCGCCGCCGCCTGCGCCTTCGCGAAGGCGGTCGGGAAGTCGTGGGCGATCCCCATGACCTCGCCGGTCGAGCGCATCTCGGGGCCGAGCAGCGAGTCGGCGCCGGCGAAGCGGTCGAACGGCATCACCGCCTCCTTGACGCAGACGACGTCGCCGACCGGGTC
>JAATFK010000262.1 GCA_015655225.1 Solirubrobacterales bacterium
GATCCTGCTCGCCGCGACGGAGCGGATCGGCGTCGCGACCGGGATCGCGAACATCTGGGTGCGGGACGCGCTCGCCTCCTCCAACGGCGCCGACACCTTGAACGAGGCGTTCGAGGACCGCTTCCTGCTCGGGCTCGGCGTCAGCCACGCGCCGATCGTCGACTCGCGCGGGCACGACTACGCCCGCCCGCTCTCGGCGATGCGCAACTACCTCGACGCGATCGACGAGCACGCCTACGGCGCGCCCGCGCCGGTGCGGCCGTCGCAGATCGTGCTCGCCGCGCTGCGCCCGAGAATGCTGGAGCTGGCGCGCGACCGCACCGCCGGAGCGCACCCGTACTTCGTGCCGCCGGAGCACACCGCACAGGCACGCGAGACGCTCGGCGCGGGACCGTTCCTCGCCCCCGAGCAGGTCGTCGTGCTGGAGACCGACCCGGCGCGGGCGCGGACGCTCGGGCGCAAGCACATGGAGCTGTACCTGACGCTGCCGAACTACCTGAACAACCTGCGCGAGCTGGGCTACGGCGACGAGGACTTCGCCGACGGCGGCAGCGACCGGCTGGTCGACGCGATCGTCGCCTGGGGCGACGAGGACGCGATCGCCGCGCGCGTGCGCGCGCACCTCGACGCCGGCGCCGACCACGTCGCGGTGCAGCCGTACATGGACGGCCCCGCCGCGTCGCTGGCGGCGCTCGAAGCGCTCGCGCCGGCGCTGCTGGCACTCTGAGGCGAATGACACCTCCGCCGCCCCGCTCCACCTACCGCCGTCGCCCCAGAGCGAAGATCGTCGAGACGCCCGTCGAGCAGCTCCCCGGCGAGGTCCTGATCTGGACCGACGGCGCCTGCAGAGGCAATCCCGGCCCCGGCGGCTGGGCCGCGATCGTCGTCCCGCACGACGGCGGCGCGCCGCTCGAGCGCTCCGGCGGCGAGCCTGACACGACGAACAACCGGATGGAGTACATGGCGGCGCTCGAAGGGCTGCGCGCGCTGCCGGCCGGGAGCCGCGCGTGCATCGTCACTGACTCCCAGCTGATGCTCAACTCGATGACGAGATGGATCGCCGGCTGGAAGCGCAAGGGCTGGAGAACCGCGAGCGGCGATCCCGTCAAGAATCAGGACCTGGTGCAGGCGCTCGACGCCGAGATCGCCCGCCACGCGGAGGTCCGCTGGCACTGGGTGCGCGGCCACGAGACGGGCGACGAGCACGCCCACAAGGCCTTCAACGACCGCGCCGACCAGCTCGCGGTCGCGGCGGCGGCTGCCGCCGCCTAGCGCGAGGCGGCCGCGGCGCCGCCGGGCGCGCGCCTACTTGCGCGCGCCTCTCCCGGCCAGCTCGATGAAGCGGTGGTGGTGGACGACCTTCACGCGCGGGCGCCCGAGCGGCTCGCCGCTGCCGCGCTCGTGCGCGTCGATCTGCTCCCAGCCGGCGTAGTCGACCACGTCCGGGTTGCGCTCGTGCAGCAGCGCGATCAGCTCGTCGGCGCCGAGCGACGGCTCGGGCAGGCGCCCGGCCTCGCGGTCCTCCAGCAGCTCGTCGACCGTCTCCTGCGCGCATCTCTTGTTCGTCCCGATCACCCCCGAGGGGCCGCGCTTGATCCAGCCGGCGGTGTAGACGCCCGGCAGCGGCTCGCGCGTCTCCGCGTCCACGACGCGGCCGTTCTCGTTCGCGATCGTCGCCGAGCGCTCGTCGAACGGGACGCCCTCCAGCGGCTCGCCGCGGTAGCCGACCGAGCGCAGCACGAGGCCGGCCTCGATCGTCTCCTCCGCGCCGGTCGCCTTGGCGCGCAGGTTCTCGTCCAGCTCGTTGCGCCCGACGCGGACGCCGGTCACGCGCTCGTCGCCGAGGATCTCCAGCGGGGAGGCGAGGAAGCGCAGGATGATCCGTCTCGGTCTCCCGCTCGGTCTGCGCTGCGCGTACTCCTGCAGGATCTCGACGTTGCGGCGGGCGGTGATGTCGGACTCGTCGGAGGCGAGCCAGGCGGCGCTGCGCTCGTCGAGGGCGATCTCATCGGGGTAGACGACGACGTCGGCCTCGGCCAGCTCGCCCAGCTCCAGCAGCTCGGGGTTCGTGAACGCCGCCTGCGCCGGGCCGCGGCGACCGAGCACGACGACCTCCTCGACGCCCGAGCGGTCGAGCAGCTCGAGCGCGTGGTCGGCGATGTCGGTGACCGCCAGCTCGTCGTGGTCGAGCACCATCATCCGCGCCACGTCGATCGCGACGTTGCCGTTGCCGACGACGACCGCGCGCTTCGGCGACAGGTCGGGGTCGAGCCCGGCGAAGTCCGGGTGGCCGTTGTACCAGCCGACGAAGGCAGTCGCCGGGAGCGAACCGGGCAGGTCCTCGCCGTCGATCCCGAGGCGCCGGTCCGACGAGCTGCCGACGGCGTAGAGAACCGCGTGGTGGTGGGCCAGCAGCTCCTCGTGTGAGACGTCGCGGCCGACCGTCACGTTGCCGTGGAAGCGGAAGCCGGGCTGGCGCGCGGTTCTCTCGAAGACGCGCGTGACGGCCTTGATCTTCGGATGGTCGGGCGCGACGCCGGAGCGGACGAGCCCCCACGGGGTGGCGAGCCGGTCGAACATCTCGACCTCGCTCCCCGGAACCGCCTTCAGGATGTGCCCGGCGGCGTAGAAGCCAGCCGGACCCGATCCGACGATCGCGACCCGCAGCGCAGCACTCATCTCGTTCTCCTGTTGATCATGGTCAGCCCTCCAGGGTAGGCGACCGCCCGCCGCGACGGTCGTCTGTCCGACCCGCGCGCGATCGTACGTTCGCATGCGACTGCTCCACACCGCCGACTGGCACCTCGGACGCGCCTTCCACGGCGAGGACCTGCTGTCGGCGCAGGCGGCGTTCGTCGACTTCCTCGTCGACCTCGCGCGGCGCGAGCGGGTCGACGGGATCCTGATCGCCGGCGACGTCTACGATCGCGCGCTGCCTCCGGTCGACGCCGTCCGCCTCGCGGGGGACGCGCTCACGCGGCTCTCCGAGATCGCGCCGGTGATCGCGATCTCCGGCAACCACGACTCCGCCGCGCGGCTCGGCTTCGGCGCCGAGCTGCTCGCGCGCGCGGGCGTCCACGTGCGCACCGACCCGGTCGCCGCGGGCGTGCCGGTCGTGCTCGACGGCGCCCTCGTCTACGCGCTTCCCTACCTCGAGCCGGACCTCGTGCGGGTCGCGCTCGGGGTCGAGGGACGCGGGCACGGGGCGGTCGTGACGGCGGCGATGGAGCTGGTGCGGGCCGACGCGACGCGCCGGGGTGCCGGCGTTGCGGGTGGCCCGGCGGTCGTCGTGATGGCGCACGCGTTCGTCGCCGGCGCGGTGCCGAGCGAGAGCGAGCGGGACCTTGCCGTCGGGGGCGCCTCGAACGTGCCGCACACGCTGCTGGCGCCCGCCGACTACGTCGCGCTCGGCCATATGCACGGGCCGCAGCGGGTCGGGGAGCGGGGCCGCTACGCCGGCTCGCCGCTCGCGTTCTCGTTCTCGGAGGCGACGCAGCGCAAGAGCGTCGCGCTGGTCTCACTGGACGCGGGCGCGGAGGCGCGGACCGAGCTGGTCCCGGTGCCGGTCCCGCGACCGCTCGCCGTCCTGCGCGGGACGCTGGACGAGCTGCTCGCGGACCCGCGCCTGGCCGACCGCGAGGCGGCCTGGGTGCAGGCGACGCTGACCGATCCGATGCGGCCGGCCGACGCGATGGAGCGGCTGCGGCGGCGCTTCCCGCACGCGGTCGCGCTCGCGTTCGACCCGCAGGGCGACCGGGTCGGGACGGAGGGCTCCTACGGGCGCCTGCGCGGCCTCGACGACGAGGAGCTGGTGCGCCGGTTCGTCGCCGACGTGCGGGGGCAGGCGGCGCAGGACGCGGAGCTGGACCTGCTGCGCGACGCGCTGACGGCGCGCCGCGTCGCCGAAGCGGTCGCGTAGAGAGCGCGGCGCCTCGGGATGCGGCTCCACCGTCTGCGCGTCACCGCGTTCGGCGCGTTCGCCGGCAGCGAGACGGTCGACTTCGACGCGCTCGGCGCGAGCGGACTGTTTCTCCTGCACGGCGACACCGGCGCCGGCAAGACGACGCTCCTCGACGCGGTCACGTTCGCGCTGTACGGGAAGGTCCCGGGCACGCGGGCTCGCGAGATGCGGCTGCGCTCCGACCACGCCGACGTGGACGTGCGGACCGAGGTCGAGCTGGAGGTGACGCTGCGGGAGCGGCGGCTGCGGATCGTGCGACGGCCGAAGCAGTCGCGGCCGAGACGGCGCGGCGAGGGGATGACGGA
>JAATFK010000635.1 GCA_015655225.1 Solirubrobacterales bacterium
CCCGCGCATCCTCACCGCGCTCGAGCGGCGGGGGGCGCACGCGACCTTCTTCGTCCAGGCTCGCCGGGCGGCCTATAACCCTGAGCTGATCGAGGCGGTCCTGGAGGGCGGCAACGAGATCGGCTTCCACTGCCTCGACCACGTGCGGCACTCGGAGCGCGGGTGGGAGGAGGTCGCCTCCGACCTTGAGGCCGGTCTCGAGATGCTCGACGCGATCGGCGTGCGGCCGCGGGCGTGGCGGGCGCCGTGGGGGATCGAGACCGACGACACCCGGAGCCTTGCCGCCGAGCACGGCCTGCGCCTCTGGGGCTGGAACGTCGACACCCCCGACTGGCGCGGCGACGACGCGCGGCGGATGTTCGGCGCGCTCGATGCGCAGGGCGGGCTGCGCGACGGCGACGTGATCTTGATGCACGACGCGCTCGGCCCCGGCGCGCTGCGGGAGGGCTGCGCCGAGACCGTCGCCCTGACCGAGCTGCTGCTCGCGGGCGCCGAGGCGGAAGGGCTGGAGCCGGCGACGGTGTCGGCCTGCGGGGGGGTGCTCGCGTGAGCGAGGTGAATCTGCCGAGCGACGCTCTGGCGCGGACGAACGGTCACGCGACCGACGCCGACAAGACGGCGATCGGCCGTGCCGGCGGAGATGGGCCAGTCGCGCAGGCCGACGATGCGGCGCGGCTCGACGAGGCGCTCGCGCGGATCGCCGCCGAGGCGGTGGAGCTCGATCGGGCACCACGCTTCCCCCGCGAGGCCTTCTTCGAGTTGGCCGACGCGGGCGCGCTGGCGACGACGATCGGCGCCGCGCGTGAGGAGCGCTCGGTGCGCGACGAGTGGGATCTGCTGCGCCGGGTCGCCGCCGTCGACGCCTCGGTGGCGCGCGTCCTCGACGGTCACCTGAACGCGGTCGAGCGTCTCGAAGTCGCCGCCGAGCCGGACCTGCGCGAGCGCGAACTCGCCGCTGTCGCGGCGGGCGACCGGCTGCTCGGGGTGTGGGGAGCCGATCCGGGACCCGGTGAGGGCGATCCCGCGCGACTCGTCGAGGTCGGCGCTGGCCATGTCCTGCGCGGCGTCAAGACCTTCAGCTCGGGCGCCGGCGGACTCGACGCGGCGATGGTGATGGTCGGCAACGACGATGGCGATCCGCCGGCGCTGGTCCTGCTCGATTGCGGCGCCGAGGTCGAGGTCGACCGCGGTTGGTACCGCGCCGCCGGCCTGCGCGCATCGGAGAGTCACCGCGTCGTCTTCCACGACGCCCCGATCACCGCCGTCCTCGGCGGCCCCGGTGAGCTCGCCCGCGATCCTTGGTTCTCCCGCGACGCGATGCGCACCGCCGCGACCTGGGCCGGGATGGTCGACGCCGCGGTCGATGCCGCCCTCGACGAACTGGCGCTGCGCCGCGCCGACGAGCCCCTCGCGCAACTCGCGGCGGGGCGGATCGAGGCGGCGCGGGGCACGGTCGACGCCTGGTTCGAACTCGCCGCGGACGTCGCCGACGCGTCCGTCGCATCCGTCGGCTTGAACGGTATGCAGTCGGACCCGGATAGCGGGAACAAACGCAGACGCTCGCCGCGGGCGACGGGCATCGCGATGCGGGCCGAGATCGATCGGGCGGCGAAACTCGTGCTCGCGGAGGCCGCGGCGGCCTGCGGGTCGCATTCGTTCGTCACCGGGGGCCGGCTCGACCGCGCCCGGCGCGACCTCGAGACGTTCCTGCTCCAGCATCGCCTCGACCCGCTCGTGGCCAAGCTGGGCGCCGAAGGATTGTCGAGGCGATGACGATGGCCGCTCACGACGAGCGCCGCCCCGGCGACGCGGGCGCAGCGCGCGACCGCGCCCCGGTCGAGCACTTCGAGCGGCTCGCCCGCGAAGCCGACGATCCTTGGAACTACGCGACCAGCGAGTACGAGCAGGCGAAGTACCGGCGCACGCTCTCCTACCTGCCCGCGGAGACCGGCCGTACGCTGGAGCTCGCCTGCTCGGTCGGCGTCTTCACCGCCATGCTCGCGCCGCGCGCGTCCCACCTCAC
>JAATFK010000330.1 GCA_015655225.1 Solirubrobacterales bacterium
CCAGCAGCGTGACCTCGTGCCCGCGGCGCGCGGCGACCGCCGCCGCCTTCAGCCCCGCCGGGCCGCCGCCGACGACGAGCACGCGGCGCGGCGCGGCCGCCGCGCGCAGCGTCCCCGCTCCCCACGCCCGCTCGCGGCCCATCGTCGGGTTCATCAGGCAGGTGACCGGGAGGCGCGCGCCGAGCGCCCGCACGATGCAGTCGTTCTCGCCGATGCACGGGACGATCTCGTCCACGCGCCCCTCGATCCCCTTGCGCACGAGGTGCGGGTCGGCGAACTGCGCGCGCGTCATCGCGACCATGTCGGCCGCGCCCTCCTCGACGAGCCGCGCGGCGGTCGCGAGCGTGCGGATGCGCCCGACCAGCACGACCTTCATGCGCTCCCCGACGATCGCTCTCATGCGCGCGCCGTGCTCGGCGAGGAAGCCCTCCTCGACCTCCATCGTCGGGATCGTGCGGTGGCCCGAGTAGGTCCCGCCGGTCGAGACGTTGACGTAGTCGAAGAGGCCGCTGGCGGCGAGCAGCTCCAGCTGCTCGTAGGTCTCGGAGGCGGTGATCCCATCGTCGCCGACGTACTCGTCGACCGACAGCTGGATCCCCATCACGAGGCCGCTCGTGCGCGCGCGGATCGCCTCGCCGATCTCCAGCGCGAGCCGGCAGCGGTTGCGCACCGAGCCGCCGTACTCGTCCGTGCGGCGGTTGTACTGGGGACTGAGGAACTGGCCGACGAGCCACGCGTGCGCGGCGTGGATCTCGACCCCGTCGAGGCCCGCGACCTCGACGTTGCGGGCCGACCGGGCGAAGCCGTCGACCAGCTCGGCGATCTGTTCGCGGTCGATCGCGAGCGGCACCTCGGAGCTGGTCGGCGACGGAACCGCGGAGGCGGCCCAGAGGGGGCGCCACTGGTCCATCACGAGCGAGCTGGAGTCCTTCACGCCCGGCGCGTAGAGCTGCACGAGCTGGTGGGCGCCCTGCTCGTGGACCGCGTCGGCGAGCTTCGCGAACTGCGGCACGGCGTGCGGGTGCCAGGCGGTGCAGGCGTTCGTGAACGCGCCGATCCCGAGGCGGAAGGCGCCGTGCTCCTCGGTCACGAGCAGGCCGGCGCCGCCGAGCGCGCGCTCGCGGAAGAAGGCGATGTGACGGTCGCTGATGACGTTGCGCTCGGCGTAGAGCAGCATCGTCGACCCCGCCATGATGCGGTTGCGGATCGTGGCCGGGCCGAGGCGGACCGGCTCCCAGAGCGCGTCGAGCGCCATCGGCGTCCCTTCGATCGAGAAAGAGGAACGCCGGCCGAGCGCGGGCTGCGCCCGGCCGGCGTGGTGCGGCAGGTGCGGCTAGCCCAGCGGTCTGAGCGCCGAGACCTGGCTCTGCAGCGACGTGACCGAGCCGACCGTCGACTTCGTGACGATTCTCAGCGGGCGGACCACCGTGCGGGGCAGCGTGCCGCCCTGTCTGGTGATGGCGTCGTAGGCGGCGAAGACCGCCTGCTGGCCGATGCCGACCGAGTCGCTCTGCACGGTGCCGTCGAGGCGGCCGTTCTTGACGCCCTCGAGGCCGTCCGAGCCGCCGTTCATGCCGATCGCCTTGATCGTCTTGCCGCTCGTGCGGGCCGCGGCGACGGTGCCGAGCGCGCTCGGGTCGTTGTAGCCGATCACGGCGTTCATGTCGGCGTACTTGCCGAGCAGCGAGCTGCCGGCGGTCTGGCCGCCGGCGACGTCGTCGCTCGGGTTGTCGGCCTCGCCGAGCACGTCCAGGCCGGCCTGTCTGGCGTAGAACTGCTCGCGGGCGAGCAGGAACTTGAGCGCGGGCACCGGCGAGCCGATGCCGACGATCCCGACTCTCGCGCTCGGGTCGGCCGCTCTCAGCATCTGGACCTGGAGGTAGGCCTCCTGGTCGCGGCCCTGGAGCACCTGGCTGGTGTAGTCGGCCGGCAGCGGGTCACTCGTGTCGGCGTTGACGTCGATCCCGATCACGGGGACGCCGGCCGCTCTCGCCTGCTTCAGCACCGGCCCGAGCGATCTCGGGTCGAGCGGGTAGACGATGATCGCGCTGACTCTCTGCGCCAGCAGCTGGCCGAAGTCGGTGACCTGCTTGTCGACCTTCAGCTGGTCGTCCTTGACGATCACCTGCGCGCCCAGTGCCGCGCCGGTCTTCTGGATCGCGCTCTGCTCGGCGTCGAGCGACTCGTTCGCCGCGATCGGGTTGAGGAAGCCGATCGAGAACGTCCCGGGTCTTCTGACCGGGGTCGGGTAGCTGGACGGGAATCTCGTCTCGGGTCCGGTGTATCTCGCGATCGACGAGCTGGCCGTCGTCGTCGAGCCGCCACTCGTGGTCGAGGCGCTGCTGCTGCCGGACGTCGAGCCGCTGCTCGACGAGTTGCTGCTGCCGCAGCCGGCTGCGACCGCGGCCGTCGCGGCCAGCAAGGCGATCGCACCGGCGGAACGGCGGAGTCTGACTGGTCTGATCATGGGCACCTCGTTGGGATGGGGGTGGACCTTGCGGTCGGCACCAGGCTCAACTTCATGCCCCCGCAGCACTCGGTTGCTTTTCTGCAGTCAGGACGCGATTGCGCCCCCGGAAGGTTCCGCTCTGGCGCAGGCGGTCGATCGTCACGGCGGCGATCAGGATTACGCCGGTCACGACCTGCTGCCAGAAGCTCGAGACGCCGGCGATGCCGAGGCCGTTCTGCAGCGTCCCGATGAAGAGGACGCCGACGGCGGTGCCGCTGACGCTGCCGACGCCGCCGAGGAACGACGTGCCGCCGAGCAGCACCGCCGCGGCCGCGTTCAGCGCGAGGTCGGTCCCGACCTCGGGGCTGGCGGCGCCGATGCGGCCGACCTGGATCGCGCCGGCGAGCGCGGCGCAGCCGCCGACGATCGCGTAGACCGCGATCAGCGTGCGCGAGACGCGGACGCCGGAGAGGCGCGCGGCGTCGCGGTTGCCGCCGACCGCGAACACGTCGCGCCCGAAGTAGGTGCTGCGTTGCACGTACAGCGCGACCAGCAGGCTGGCCACCATGATCCAGATCGGGACCGGGATGCCGAGCGCTCTGTTGATCCCGATCGCGTTGATGAAGCTGGAGTTGACGTACGTCGTCTTGGTGCCCGACCAGAGGCTGACGATGCCGCCGATCCCCTCCATCGTGCCGAGCGTGACGACGAAGAACGAGAGGCCGACTCTGCCGATCAGGACCCCGTTCAGGAGCCCGCCGACGAGCGTGCCGAAGATGATCGCGAGCAGCACGACGAGCCCGCCCGGCAGCCCCAGGTTCATCATCTTCGAGATGAAGATGCCGGTCAGCGCGAGCGTCGCGCCGACCGACAGGTCGATCCCGCCCGTCAGCACGACGAACGTCATCCCGAGCGAGACGACCCAGAGGATCGAGACGCCGGTCAGCAGGTTCTCGATGTTCGCCTTCGTGAAGAAGCGGTCCTGCGTGATGCTAGGGATCACGAACGGGACGATCAGGAGGGCGAGGACCGCGCCGTAGCGGGCGAATCCGTCCCAGGCGATCGCGCGGCGGCGGGAGGCGCCGGAGGCCTCCGTCCCGTCGTCCGCGGTGGTCTCGGGCGTGTTCTGGGTGGAGCTCATTCGTGTCCTGTTCCGTAGCGCGTGATCGCTGCCTCGGTGGCCTCTTCCCGGCTCAGCGTCGCCATGATCCGGCCGCGGAACATGACGATGATGCGGTCGCAGATGGCGAGCAGCTCGGGCACCTCAGAGGAGCTGACGAGGATCCCGATGCCGCTGTCGGCGGCGTCGCCGAGCAGCCGGGAGATCTCGGTCTTGGCGCCGACGTCGACGCCGCGGGGCGGCTCGTCCAGCAGCAGCACTCTCGACTCGGCGGCGAGCCACTTGCC
>JAATFK010000048.1 GCA_015655225.1 Solirubrobacterales bacterium
AGGGGTCGAGCGAGGAGATCACCGGCCGCGCGCTGCGCGACTTCGCGAACCGCGACGACGTCGTGATCGCCACCAAGCTGCGCCACCCGATGCGCTCCGGGCCGAACGGCAGCGGCCTCTCCCGCAAGGCGGTCCTCACCGAGATCGACCACAGCCTGCGTCGTCTCGGCACCGACTACGTCGACCTGTACCAGATCCATCGCATGGATCCGACGACCCCGCTGGAGGAGACGCTGGAGGCGCTGCACGACGTCGTGAAGGCCGGCAAGGTCCGTTACCTCGGGGCCTCATCGATGTACGCGTGGGAGTTCAGCAAGGCCCTCCACCTCCAGCGCGAGCACGGCTGGGCGCGCTTCGTCTCGATGCAGGACCACAACAACCTGCTCGCCCGCGAGGAGGAGCGCGAGATGCTGCCGCTCTGCCTGGACGAGGGCGTCGGCACGATCCCGTGGAGCCCGCTCGCGCGTGGCCGGCTGACGCGCGCGCCGGGGGAGGAGACGCGCCGCTCCGACACCGACGGCTCCTACGCCGACCTGCTCTACACGCAGGCCGCGAGGGACCGGGCGATCGTCGACGCCGTCGGCGCGGTCGCCGACGCGCGCGGCGTCTCGCACGCGCAGGTCGCCCTCGCCTGGCTGCGCTCCAAGCCGGTCGTCACGGCGCCGATCGTCGGCGCCACGAAGGCCGAGCACCTCGCCGACGCGATCGCCTCGCTCGAGGTCGAGCTGACGGCCGAGGAGATCGAGCGGCTGGAGGCGCCGTACACGCCGCGCGCCGACTACCAGGGCGTCTCGGACCCCGCGATCCTGGCGGAGATCTCCAGGCGCGTCGGGATCGCGCCGGCGGACGCGGACGAGGCGTAGTCAGGGCGCGGTCGCGCCGGAGCGCCCGGCCTCGCTCGGCGGGACGCCGAACATCCGCCGGTACTCGCGGCTGAACTGCGACGGGCTGTCGTAGCCGACCGCGAAGCCGACGGAGGCGACGTCCCCGGGCGCGGCGAGCAGCCGCGCCCGCGCCTCGTGCAGGCGGACCTGCTTCTGGAACTGGATCGGCGTCAGCGACGTGACCGCGCGGAAGTGGCGGTGGAACGACGACGCGCTCATCGTCGCGAGGGCCGCCAGCTCGTCGACGCGCAACGTCTCGTCGTAGTGGCGGCGGATCCGCCGGATCGCGCGGGCGACGTGCGCGAGCCGACTGTCGGCGAGCCCGATCTGCCGGACGGTCGCGCCCTGCGGACCCCGCAGCAGCCGCCACAGCAGCTCGCGCTCGACTCCGGCCGCGAGCACGGCCGCGTCCTGCGGCGCGTCGAGCAGCGCGAGCAGCCGGGCGAGCGCGTCGAGCAGCGCAGGCGAGGCGTCGCTGACGGCGATCCCGGCGGGGGCGCGGTCGGCGGCGGGCGGGCGCGCGGCGGGTCGCGCCGCGCCCGCACCCGGCTCGGTCTCCAGCAGCAGCGCGGCGATCCGCTCCGGGCGCAGCGTCAGCATCGCGGCGAGGAACGGCTCCTCGGGGCTGCTCCGCACGACGCGCCCGAGCACCGGCAGCTCGACCGAGACGATCAGGAACTGGCCCGGCCCGTAGGCGAACGTGCGGCCGTTCAGCGCCGTCTCCTTGACGCCCTGCGCGACGACCGCGAGCGTCGGCTCGGCGAGGTCCTGCGACGGCTCGGTCGCGCTCGACACGCGCAGCACCGACAGTCCCGGCAGTGCTGTTGGTGTGACGCCCTCGCTGGCGTGGCGGGTGATCGACTCCCGCAGGCGGGTCAGCTCGTCCATCCCCTCAGTGAACCACGCCACTCCCACGATCATGCGACGGGTGGCGGGATCGTGCACGAGGCGGGCAGCATCGGCCTACCACCCCGGGAGCCTCCGGTGGTCTCCTGGGTGCATGACCTCTCTCGACTCCTACCTCACCCTCGGCCGCTCCGGCCTGCGCGTCAGCCCGCTCGCCCTCGGCACGATGACCTTCGGCGAGGACAACGGCTGGGGCGCGAGCCCCGAGGACTCCCAGGCGATCCTCGCCGAGTACCTCGACCGCGGCGGCAACCTCGTCGACACCGCCAACGCCTACACGAACGGCCACGCCGAGGCGATCATCGGCGACTACTTCGCCGCCCGGCCCGGCCTGCGCGACCGGGTCGTCCTGAGCACGAAGTTCTTCGCCACCCTCCATCCCGGCGACCCGAACGGCGGCGGCGCCGGGCGCAAGGCGCTCGTCGCGCAGCTCCACGAGTCGCTGTGCCGCCTGCGGACCGACTACGTCGACATCTACTGGCTGCACGGCTGGGATCGCCGCGCCCCGATCGAGGAGACGCTGCGCGCGCTCGACGACCTCGTCGCCGGCGGCACGATCCGCTACGTCGGCTTCTCGAACGTCCCCGCGTGGGTCGCCGCGCAGGCGCAGACGA
>JAATFK010000452.1 GCA_015655225.1 Solirubrobacterales bacterium
CGATCCCGCGCGACACGGTCGTGCCGATCCCCGGCCACGGGACCGACAAGATCAACGCCGCCTACGCCTACGGCGGCGCGGCGCTGACGATCAAGACGATCGAGCAGGACTTCGGGATCCCGATCAACCACCTCGTGATCGTCTCCTTCGAGAACTTCCCGAAGCTGATCGACGCGCTCGGCGGCGTCACGATCACGACCGGCAAGGTCTGCTCGGAGATCAGCGGCGGCGTCAAGAACGGCGGCCAGACGCTCAACCTCTCGAAGGGATCCCACCACCTCAGCGGGACGCAGGCGCTCGTGCTCGCCCGCACGCGCCACAACTCCTGCAACCCGGCGGACAGCGACCTCACGCGCGTCAAGCGCCAGCAGCAGATCCTCAGCGCGATGAGAGGCCAGCTGACGTCGCCGGGCGCGTTCTTCCGCCTGCCGTGGATCTCGTGGTACGCGCCGAAGGCGATGGAGACCGACATGGGCGGCCCGACGCTGCTCGGCTTCTTCGCCGCGACCGCGACGAGCGGGACCCCGCCGGTCCGCGTGCTCGGCCCGACGACGCCGGTGACGACCGCGGGCGGCGAGGACGGCCTGTCGGTGAGCGACGCCGCGAAGCGCCACTCGGTCGCGCGGTTCCTCGCCGGCTAGCGACCGGCCGGCCGGCTAGGAGGTCGACGGCGACGACGCGACGACCGTGAACGACCAGCGCGCGACGACCGCGCCCCCGACCTTCCAGGCGACGCGGTAGCTGCCCGGGCTGAAGCGCAGCGGCGTGACGTTCGCGACGTCCTCGGCGCCCGCGACCGCGTCGAAGCAGGTCGACAGCTTCGGCGAGCGGCGGCTGACGCAGGTGCGGTAGGCAGTGTGGTCGGCGACGTGGTCGACGAAGACGAGGTCGGCCATCGCGCGGCCGTTCGAGGTGCCGAGCCGGTGCACGGGGGTGCGGAGCGCGTCCGTCACCTGGCCGACGTAGCGCGACGGCGCCGTCGCGGCACCCGCCGCGGGGGCCAGCGCGGCGACGAGGGCAGCCGCGAGCGCGGCCGCCGCGGCGCTACGACGAGGTGCTCGCCTTCGGGCTCTCAGATCTGCTTCCACCGCTGCTCGAACCCTTGTCTGACGAGGAAGTTCCGCTGTCGCCGCCGGATCTGCCGTCGCCCGAGCCGCTGGAGCTGCTCTCGCCGGAGCCGCTGGAGCTGGACTCGCCGCTGCTGCTCTTGCCGTCGCCGGCGTTCTTCAGCTCGCGGGCGCGCTTCTTCGTCCCGTAGTCGGTGTTGTAGAAGCCCGAGCCCTTGAAGTGCACGGCCGGCGCGTGGAGGACGCGCTGGGCGGGTGCGCCGCAGACCTGGCAGGTGGTCAGCGGATCGTCGGCCATCCGCTGCATCACGTCGAAGGTGTGTCCGTTCTCACAACGGTACTCGTAGATCGGCATGCGCAGGAGTATAGGCGGCTGCCTTTGGCACTCAACGACCGAGAGTGCCAAACCGGGTCCGTCACACGTCGCCGGGGACGGCCGGCTAGCATGGCCGCTGCGATGTCAGAAGACCTGGTCACGATGGACAGAATCGTGTCGCTCAGCAAGCGGCGCGGGTTCGTCTTCCCCTCCTCCGAGATCTACGGCGGCGTCGGCTCGACGTACGACTACGGCCACTACGGCGTGCTGCTGAAGACGAACGTCAAGAACGAGTGGTGGCGCGCGATGCTGCAGGAGCGCGACGACGTGGTCGCGCTCGACTCGGCGATCATCCAGAGCCCCCGCGTCTGGGAGGCGAGCGGCCACCTCGCCGGCTTCAGCGACCCGCTGGTCGACTGCCGCACCTGCGGCAGACGCTTCCGCGCCGACCACCTCGACCAGCTCCAGTGCGGCAGAAGACCGTCGCTGCTCCCGGGCGAGTTCGCCGAGTGCGACCTGACCGAGGCGCGCGACTTCAACCTGATGTTCGAGACGAGCGTCGGCCCCGTCAGAGAGTCCGGCTCGACCGTCTACCTGCGGCCCGAGACCGCCCAGGGGATCTTCATCAACTTCAAGAACGTCCTGCAGTTCTCCCGCAAGAAGCCGCCGTTCGGGATCGCGCAGATCGGCAAGTCGTTCCGCAACGAGATCACCCCCGGCAACTTCATCTTTCGCACGCGCGAGTTCGAGCAGATGGAGATGGAGTTCTTCGTCCCGCCGGAGCAGGCGCAGCAGTGGTTCGAGCACTGGCTCTCCGAGCGCTTCTCGTGGTACACGAAGCTCGGCATCCGGCCCGACCACCTGCGGCTGCGTGCCCACGAGCAGGACGAGCTGTCGCATTACTCCTCGGGCACGAGCGACGTCGAGTACCTCTTCCCGATCGGCTGGTCGGAGCTGGAGGGGATCGCCAACCGCGGCGACTTCGACCTCAAA
>JAATFK010000620.1 GCA_015655225.1 Solirubrobacterales bacterium
GCTGGAACGCCCAGTTGCCGGTGCGGACCGGGCGGGCGCCCCCGTAGCCGGACAGGTCGTCGTGGATGCGCTCGGTCAGATCGCGGCGCCCGTCGATGCCGTACATGATCTGCAGGCCGCCGTCCTCGTTGGTCTCGAGGTCCGCGACGAACTGGATGAACTCCTCCGCCTCCCAGTCCAGGCCGAGGATGTGCAGCGTCCGCAGCGTGAAGCTCGTGTCGCGCATCCACGTGTAGCGGTAGTCCCAGTTGCGCTCGCCGCCCGGCGTCTCCGGCAGCGAGGTCGTGAGCGCCGCGATCGTCGCGCCGGTCGGGGCGAACGTCAGCCCCTTCAGCGCGAGCGCCGAGCGCTGCAGGAACGTCCGCCAGCGGTGGTCGGGGAACGCGCCCGCGTCGAGCCAGCCCCGCCAGTAGTGCGAGGTGCGGTCGAGCATCTCGACCGCCTGGTCGATCGTGTGCGGCCCGCCAGGCTCGCGCACCCAGGAGAGCGCGACATAGCGTCTCTCGCCCTCGTTCAGGGTGTGCCGCGCCCGCGCGCGGTTGCCCTCGATCCCGATCCGCAGGTCGCTCAGCAGCCGGATCGTGGTGGTGCCGTCGGTCGCGTCGGCGGTGTGGAAGTCGTCGCCGACGAACGCCCAGGCGGCATCCTGGCGGGCGTAGTCGAACGCGGGCTCGCAGACCATCTCGACCTGCACGCTGCCCTGGATGCACTCGACCGTGCGGACCAGCACGTGGTCGGCGTCGGTGTCGGTCGGCGGGCGCGTGTGCTCGGCCTCCTCGGGGTCGCGCTCGCGCCACGGGCCGATCGTCAGCGCGTCGCGCACGACGAGCCAGCCGGACGGCGTCATCCAGGTCGTCTCGACGATGTTCGTGCCGGGCTCGTAGCGGCGCGCTCCCGGGACGCCGGTCCCGTACGGCCCGACGCGGAACGAGCCGGCGCCGCGGTCGAGCAGCGCGCCGAAGATGCTGGGCGAGTCGAAGCGCGGGACGCACAGCCACTCGATCGAGCCGTCGGGCGCCATCAGCGCGCCGGTGTGGCAGTCCGACAGGAACGCGTAGTCGGCGATCGGCGGGAAGGGCGAGCTGGCCGGAGTACGGACCACCCCGATCGTCTGCGCCTGCGCGCGCGGCGTCCGACTCGTGCTCATGCGGGCGAGGCTACCGCTACACCGAGTTGGAGACGTTCAGCCCGAGGTTGTTGAGCAGGTTCTGCGCCTGGATGTTGAGCTGGAAGAACTCACCCGTCCAGATCAGGACGCCCATCGCGATCAGCACGATCCCGCCGACCGCGATCACGGCGCTGTAGTGGCGCTTCACGTGCGAGAACGCGGTCGTCATGCGCCCGAAGGCGAGCGACGTGAGCAGGAACGGGATCGCCAGCCCGGCCGAGTAGCAGGCCAGCAGCAGCGCGCCGTGCGCGGCCGAGTTGGAGAGCGCGGCCGCGCTCAGGATCGCACCGAGCGTCGGCCCGATGCACGGCGTCCAGGCGATCGCGAACGCCGCGCCGGCGATCACGGGGCCGCCTCTGCCGGCGCGCGCCATCAGGCCGCTGACGTGGAAGTCGCGGTTCAGGCGGGTCACGAACGGCGTCAGCAGGAAGAAGGCGCCCATCCCCACGATCAGCACCGCCGAGACCTTCTCGAGCGTCTCGCGGTGGTCGTTCAGGGTCGAGCCGATCGCGGTCGCGCCGAGGCCCAGCAGGATGAAGATCGCCGAGAAGCTGAGGACGAACAGCATGCTCGGCAGCAGCACGCGGCGGGCGCCGCCGGTCGCGCGCGCCTGCTCCGGCGTCACCCCCGCTACGGCGGAGATGTAGCCCGGCACCAGCGGCAGGACACAGGGAGAGAGGAACGACACCAGCCCCGCGACGACCGCGAGCGGGATGCCGACGCCGCTTGCGGGGTCACCGATCACCCCGAGAGCGTACCGCCGCGCGCTGTCCGAGCCGGCGCAGGGTGCGCGCCGAGTTCGTCCGTTCGCGCCCGTCTTCCGGTGCTACGTTGCGCCGACCGATCGGATCGAGAGGACTCAGAGCCATGGCCACCGCCGCCGTACGCACGCTGCAGAACTTCGTCGACGGAGCCTCCGTCGACTCCGTCGAGGGGCGCACCGAGCCCATCCTGAACCCGGCGACCGGCGAGACGATCGCCCACGCGCCGCTGTCGAGCGCGGAAGACGTGGACCGCGCCGTCGCCGCCGCGCGCCGCGCCTTCGAGGGCTGGTCGAACGCGACGCCCGGGACGCGCGCGACCGCGCTGCTGAAGATCGCCGACGCGATCGACGCCCACGCCGACGAGCTGGCCGAGCTGGAGGCGACGAACGCAGGCAAGCCGCTCGAGGCGGTCAAGGCCGACGAGCTGCCGGTCGTGAGCGACAACCTGCGCTTCTTCGCCGGCGCCGCGCGGATCCTCGAAGGCCGCGCGGCGGGCGAGTACATGGAGGGCTACACGTCCTTCGTCCGGCGCGAGGCGATCGGCGTGATCGGGCAGATCGCGCCCTGGAACTACCCGCTGATGATGGCCGGCTGGAAGATCGGCCCGGCGCTCGCGGCGGGCAACACGGTCGTGCTGAAGCCGGCCGAGACGACGCCGCTGACGACCGTGGGCTTCGCCGAGCTGGCGGCGGACGTGCTCCCGCCAGGCGTCCTGAACGTTGTGATGGGCCCCGGCCGGCCGACGGGCGAGGCGCTGATCGGCCACCCCGACGTCGACATGCTCGGTCTGACGGGCTCGGTCGAGACGGGCAAGCACTTCGCGCGCACCGCC
>JAATFK010000520.1 GCA_015655225.1 Solirubrobacterales bacterium
ATCGTCGTCGTGCAGTCGGAGCTGCTGCGGCTGCTCGACGCGCCCCAGCGCCGCTCGGTCTTCGCGCACGAGGCGGCGCACATCCTCGCCGACCACCAGCTCTACAGCACGGCGCTCGCGAGCCTGCTGCGGCTGACGCAGGCGGCGAGACTGCCGCTGCCGCTCGCGCCGGTGCGGACCGCGCTGCTGGAGTGGAGCCGCGCGACCGAGCTGAGCTGCGACCGCGCGTCCGCGCTCGTGACGCGCGACCCGCTCGCCGTCTGTCGCACGCTGATGTCGATCACCGCCGGGACGATGGTCGAGCAGCTCGACCTCGACGCCTTCATGCGGCAGGGGATGGAGTACGCCGAGGAGGGCAAGGGACTCGAGCGGCTGACGCGCCTGCTGATGGACCTCGGGGTGACGCATCCGCTGCCGGTGCGCCGCACGCGCGAGCTGATGACCTGGGTGCGCTCCGGCGACTACGACCGCATCGTCGGCGGCGACTATCCGCGCCGCGACGACGAGGCTGCCGGGGTTCGCACCGAGAGCGGCGAGGCGGTCTCGTTCTACGCCGACCGCTTCAAGGACGCGTTCCGCGACGCGGGCGAGTCGGTCGCCTCCGCCGGCCAGCAGCTCGCCGGCTGGCTCAGACGCGACGCGATTGACGACGACGACGAGGCCTAGCGGACCGAGCGATCCCCGCTCGCGCCCGGCCCGTAGGATCTCGCCGATGAACGACCTCGACCTCGCGACGATGGCGGACGAGACCGTCGAGCTGGCCGCCGGCGAGCTGGAGGCGACGCTCTCGATCGCCGGCCCGACGTTCGCGATCACGTCGCTGCGCCACCGGGGCGTCGAGCTGCTGCTCGCGCCGGAGGAGCTGCCGCCCGCCTACCGCCTCCAGGGCGCGCTCGCCGGGATCGCGCTGATGCATCCGTGGGCCGGCCGGCTGAGCGAGGACCGCTTCCGGGTCGGCGACGGGGACGTGGCGCTGCCGGCGGACGATCCCGTCGTCTCGCGCTCGCCCAGCAGCGGCGTGCCGCTGCACGGCCTGCGCACGCGCGGCGCCTGGTCGCTCGTGACCGAGTCCGCGAGCGAGAGCGGCGTCGCCGACGGCACGCGCGCGACCGCGACGCTCGACTTCACGCGGCCCGCGCTGCTCGCGCTCTTCCCCTTCCCGCACGAGCTGACGATCGAGGTCGTGCTGCGGCCCGGGACCCTCGACCTGACGGTCGAGCTGCGGCCGACCGGGGAGGTCGCGGTGCCGGTCTCGTTCGGCTGGCATCCGTACCTGCGCCTGCCCGGCACGCCGCGTGCCGAGTGGCAGGTCGCGTGGCCGGCCGCGACGCACCTGCTGGTGGACGACCGCACGCTGCCGACCGGCGCGCGCGAGGATCCTGCCGCCGCGACCCGCTTCGCGCTCGGCTCCCGCGCGCTGGACGACAGCTACGACGGGATCGCCGACGGCGCCGCGCTGGCGGTCTCCGACCGGGAGCGCGAGCTGCGCTGCGAGCTGCGCGAGGGCTTCCCGGCCGCGCAGCTGTTCGCGCCGCTCGACGCCGACGTGGTCTCGCTGGAGCCGATGACGGCGGTCCCGAACGCGCTCGTCTCGGGCGAGGGGCTGCACGTCGCCCACCCGGGCACGACGTTCACCGCTCGCGTGCTGCTGCGGGTCGGTGACGCTCCCGCCGACGAGCCGGTCCCGGCGGAGTCGGCGCGTCCCGAGGGCGGCGCGCTGCGGCGCGCGCTCAGCCGGCTCGGTCGCCGGCGGCGGCGGGACTGAGCAGCTCCGCGACCGCCGCGGCGAGGTCGGGCCAGACGCGGTCGGCGGCGGTCAGCTGCTCGGGCGCGTGCGTGGTGGCGATCGCCCAGACGGTCGCGCCGGCCGCTCTGCCGGCCTCGATCCCGGCCGGCGCGTCCTCCAGCACGACGCAGCGGGTGGGATCGACGCCCAGCCCGCTCGCGCCCTTCAGGTAGGGCTCGGGCGACGGCTTGCCGTGCTCGACGTGGTCGCTGTCCACCAGCACCCGCGGTCGCGGCAGGCCCGCGACCTCCAGCCGCGCCGGTGCCAGCCGCGCTCCGCACGAGGTGACGATCGCGAGCCGGCCGTCGGGCACGCCGCGCAGCAGCTCGAGCGCGCCGGGGAAGGCGGCGGCCGGCGCCTCGATGTCGAGCTGCTCGACCGTCGCCGTCTGGACGCGCAGCTCGTCGGGCGAGATTCCGGGCAGCGCCCGCGCGATCACCTCGCGGCTCGGGACCCCGTGGCTGTTGGCGAGGACCCAGGCGGGGTCGACGCCGTTCGCGAGCGACCAGGTCGTCCAGGTCCGCTCGATCGAGTCGCCGGAGTCGACCAGCACGCCGTCGAGGTCGGAGAGGATCGCGGCGAAGCCGGCAAGGTGGGGCGCTGTCAAAGGGCTCATGAGGCCGCGACCACCCCGGTCGGATGCGCGACCTCGGATACCGCCGTCCGCAGCGCGCTGCCGGCGATGCGGCTGGCCGTGAGCGCGACGATCGCGAGCAGGACCGCGCAGAGCCCGAGCGCGTCCGGCAGGCTCGTCGCGCTGGCGAGGAAGCCGATCAGCGGCGGTCCCAGCAGCAGGCCGCCGTAGCCGACCGTCGAGACGGTCGCGAGCGCCGGCGCCGGCGCGATCCCGGGCAGTCGCCCGGCCGCGCTGAAGAGCAGCGGCACGCCGTTCGCGATCCCGAAGCCGAGGAGCGCCAGCGCCGGCAGTGCGACGACCGGCTGCCCGATCACGAGCAGCCCGCCGAGCACGACCGCCCCGACCGCGCTGCCGCCGCGCAGCAGCTGGGCGGCGCCGAGCGCCTTGTTGAGGGCGTCGCCGGTCAGCCGGCCGAGCGCCATCCCGGCCGCGAACGCCGCGTAGCCGGCGGCCGCGACGCTCGCGCTGAGCGCGAGGTTGTGGTGGAGGTAGAGCGCCGACCAGTCGATCATCGCGCCCTCCGCCAGCATCAACGCGACGGCGAGGCCGCCGAGCAGCAGCGCGCGACGGCTCGGCAGCACGAGCCCGTCGCTGCTCCCGCTCGTCGTCTGCGCCGTGACGGTGCCGAGCCACGGGCCGGCGGCGAGGCCGAGCGCCAGCAGCGCGAGCCCGATCGCGACCATCTGCAAGCGCGGGTCGACGCCGACCGCGTTGCCGACCGCCGCGAGCCCCGCGCCGCCAAGGCCGCCGAGGCTCCAGGCGGCGTGCAGCGACGACATGATCGGCCGCGCGTAGCGCCGCTCGATCGCGCCGCCGTGGGCGTTCATCGAGATGTCGAGCAGGCCGTTGGCGAGCCCCAGCAGCAGCAGCGCGAGCGCGAGCGTCAGCGGCGAGGGGGCGAGCAGCGGCAGCATCAGCAGGAGCGGCTCGACCAGCCCGCCGATCCGCACCATGCCGGAGCTGGAGCGGCGGTTCAGCAGCTGGCCCGCGATCGGCATCGCGATCAGCGCGCCCGCCGCCAGCGCCAGCAGGCAGACGCCGAGCGTCGAGGTCGAGACGTCGAGCCGCTGCTTCGCGAACGGGACGTGCGCCGCCCAGCTGCCGACGGCGGCGCCGTTGAGGAAGAAGAAGGCGCAGGTCGCCTGGCGCGGCGTGACGCGCGGCGCGTCGCTCATCAGACCCGCACCACCGTGACGCCGGCGGCGGCGTAGGGGGCGGTCTGCTCCTCGGTCGCGTCCGTCACCAGGTAGGTGACGTCGGCGAGCGGCCCGACGACCCACGGGCTGGCGGTGCCGAGCTTGTCGGCGGTCGCGAGCATCACGACCTCGCCGGCGCAGGCGGCCATCGCCCGCTTGACCTCGGACTCCTCGCGGTCGTGCGTCGTCACGCCCAGCTCGGGATGCAGGCTGCAGACGCCGAGCACGCAGACGTCGGGGCGCACGCCGCGCAGCGCCGTGAGCGTCTCGCTGCCGACCGTCACCTGTGACTCCTTCAGCACGCGGCCGCCGAGCATCACGACCTCGGTCGCGGGGTGGGAGGACAGCTCGGCCGCGATCGGCGGCGCGTTCGTGAGGACCGTGCAGGCGCGCTCGGGCGGCAGCCGGCGGGCCAGCTCGAGCGTCGAGGTGCCGCCGTCGAGCACGATCACGTCGGCGCCCTCGAGGACCTTCAGGGCGGCGTCGGCGAGCGCGCCCTTCGCCTCCGGCGCGAGCGTGAGCCGGCGCTCGAAGACGGCCGGGGCGGCGGGCGCCGGCAGGGCGCCGCCGTGGACGCGCTGGAGGAGGCCCTGGCCGGACAGCTCGCGCAGGTCGCGCCGCACCGTGTCCTCCGAGACGCCGAGGTCCCGCACCAGCTGCGCGACGACCAGCTTGCCGTCGCGGGCGAGCAGGTGCAGGAGCGTCTGGCGGCGTTCGGCGGTCAACATCCTGCTGCGTGTTTTAGCACGAAGCTGCATGAAAGCGCGTGAAAAGGCTGGGAAGTCACGCCCAACACCTATGACTTGCATATAAATTTATAGGCGGGTAACCTGAACGACATGGTTCAGGACGCCGGCCCCCGCCGCCTTCCACGCGCCGAGCGCGAGCTGCAGATCCTCGACGTCGCCCACGCGCTCTTCGCCGAGCGCGGCTTCGGCGTCGTCACGATGGAGGACGTCGCCGTCCAGGTCGGCGTCACGAAGCCCCTGCTCTACGCGTACTTCGGCAACAAGGAGCGGCTCTACCTCGCCTGCATGGAGCGCGCCGGCGACGCGCTGCTCGCCGCCGTCGGCCCCGCGCTCGCCGAGGCGGCCGGTCCCGCCGACGCCCTCGGCCTCGGCCTCCACGCCTTCTTCGCCTTCCTCGACGGCGACCGCGACGCCTGGCGCGTCCTCTTCGACGAGACCCTGCCGGCCGGCGGCGAGATCGCCCGCCGCGTCGCCGACTACCGCGAGCGGCTCGTCACGCTCGTCGCCCAGTCGCAGCTGGCGCTCCTCCCCGAGGAGCACCGCGCGCGAGCGGCGACCGACACGGAGGCCCTGGCGCACGCGCTGCTGGGCGCCGCCGAGGCGCTCGGCCGCTGGTGGCTGCGGACTGGCGCGATCTCCGCGCAGGAGGCCGCCGAGCTGCTGATCGCGACCGTCGACCCGGGCCTGCGCGAGCGCGGTGCCCGCGCCGGTCGCCTGACATCCGACCCCCCGACAGGAGCAACGTCGTGACTCCCAGTGCCCGCACCGCCGTCGTCCTCGGCGGCAACCGGATTCCCTTCGCGCGCTCGAACAGCGCGTACGCGAGGGCCTCGAACCAGGACATGCTGACGGCCGCGCTCGACGGGCTCGTCGCGCGCTTCGGCCTCGAGGGCGAGCGACTCGGCGAGGTCGCCGCCGGGGCGGTGCTGAAGCACAGCCGCGACTTCAACCTCACGCGCGAGTGCGTCCTCGGCAGCCGCCTGTCCGCCACGACGCCCGCCTACGACGTGCAGCAGGCCTGCGGCACCGGGCTCGAGACCGCGATCCTCGTCGCCAACAAGATCGCGCTCGGCCAGATCGAGGCGGGCGTCGCGGGCGGCGTCGACACGACCTCCGACGCGCCGATCGCCGTCAACGAGGACCTGCGCCAGATCCTGCTCGACGCCAACCGCGGACGCGCGACGCTCGACAGAGTCAAGCCGTTCCTGCGCCTGCGTCCGCAGCACCTCGCGCCCGCCCCGCCGCGCAACGAGGAGCCGCGCACCGGCCTCTCGATGGGCGAGCACCAGGCCCGCACCGCGGCCGAGTGGGGGATCACCCGCTCCGCGCAGGACGAGCTGACCGCGCGCAGCCACCACGCGCTCGCGGCCGCCTACGAGCGCGGTTTCCAGGACGACCTCGTCTCGCCCTACCTCGGGCTGGAGCGCGACCAGAACCTGCGGCCCGACACCTCGGTCGAGAAGCTCGCCAAGCTGCGGCCCGTCTTCGGCGGCAAGGACGGCACGATGACGGCCGGCAACTCGACGCCGCTCTCCGACGGCGCCTCGACCGTCCTGCTCGCGAGCGAGGCGTGGGCGGCCGAGCGCGACCTGCCGGTCCTCGCCCGCTTCGTCGACGCCGAGACGGCGGCGGTCGACTACGTCACCGGGCACGAGGGGCTGCTGATGGCGCCCGCCTACGCGGTTCCCCGGCTGCTCGCACGCAACGGGCTGACGCTCCAGGACTTCGACCTCTACGACATCCACGAGGCGTTCGCCTCGCAGGTCCTCTCGACGCTCGCCGCCTGGGAGGACCCCGTCTTCTGCACGCAGCGGCTCGGGCTCGACGCGCCCCTCGGCGCGATCGACCGCGAGAAGCTCAACGTCAACGGCGGCTCGCTCGCCGCCGGCCATCCCTTCGCCGCCACCGGCGGCCGCATCGTCGCCAGCCTCGCGAGAGCGCTGCACGAGCGCGGCGGCGGGCGCGGCCTGATCAGCGTCTGCGCGGCCGGCGGCATCGGCGTCGTCGCGATCCTGGAGGCATAGCTCATGAGTGCTGACCGCTACACCACCCTCGTCAACACCCCGCTCGGGAAGCTCGTCCAGAAGCAGGTCGGGCTGCCGGCGCCGGTCCCGCTGAAGCGCTGGACCCCGGGCGACCCGGTCGTCGCGGGCCGCGTCCTGCTCGGCGGCGCGAGCGGCGGGCGTCTCGCGACCGCGCTCGCCCGCGTGCTCGCCGACACGAAGGCTGAGGCCTCGGTCCCCCTGCGGGAGGACCTGCGCGCCGCCGCCGCGGAGGCCGGCCTCGACGCCGGCCCCTGGACGCCGGCCGCCGCCGCGACGCAGCGCTATGGCGCGCTCGTCTTCGACGCGACCGGGATCGACTCGCCCGACCGGCTCGACGAGCTGCACGCCTTCTTCCACCCGACGATCCGGCGCATGGC
>JAATFK010000654.1 GCA_015655225.1 Solirubrobacterales bacterium
GGTCGTCGTGACCGATGTGGATCCGGGCCGGCGCCGGCTGGTGCTGGCGCTGTGCTGCATGAGCGTGTTCGTGGCGGGGATCGACGTGACGATCGTCAACGTCGCGCTGCCCTCGATCCAGCGCTCGCTGCACGCGTCGGTGAGCGGGCTCCAGTGGACGATCGATGCCTACACGCTCGTGATCGCCTGCCTGCTGATGCTGTCGGGGTCGCTGGCGGACCGGTTCGGCCGCCGTCGCATCTTTCAGCTCGGCCTGTCGCTCTTCTCGCTCGGATCGCTGCTCTGCAGCCTGGCGCCCTCGCTCGGATGCCTGGTGGCGTTCCGGGCGCTGCAGGCGGTCGGCGGCTCGATGCTCAATCCTGTGGCGATGTCGATCGTCGCCACCACCTTCACCGATCGCGCCGAGCGCGCCCGCGCGATCGGCGTCTGGGGGTCGGTCGCCGGGCTCAGCCTCGCGAGCGGCCCGGTGGTCGGCGGCGTGCTCGTCAGTGCGATCGGCTGGCGCTCGATCTTCTGGATCAACGTCCCGATCGGCCTCGCGGTGATCGCGTTGACGCGGCGGTTCGTGCCCGAGTCGAAGGCGCTGCACGCCCGCCGGCTCGACCCCGCCGGCCAGGCGCTGGTGATGGTCCTGCTCGGCTCGGTCACCGCCGCCATCATCGAGGGGCCGAGCCACGGCTGGGGCTCCGGCCCGATCCTCGGCCTGTTCCTGCTCGCGACCGTGGCGGCCGTCGTGCTGGTGCTCGTCGAGCTGCGGCGCCGTGAGCCGCTGGTCGACCCGCGCCTCTTCCGCAGCCCGCCGTTCGCCGGGGCGACGCTGATCTCGGTCGCGGCGCTCGCGACGCTCGGCGGCTTCCTCTTCCTCAACACCCTCTACCTCCAGGACGTCCGCGGCGACAGCGCGATGCGGGCCGGGCTGCTGACGATCCCGATGGCGGCGATGCTGGGCGTCTTCTCGACGGTCTCCGGACGGCTCGTCGCGGCGCGCGGCCCGCGCCTTCCGCTCGCGCTGGCCGGCGTGGCGCTGACGACCGGGGCGCTGCTGTTCGTCGGGCTCGATGCCCACACCTCCGTCTGGTACCTCCTCGTCGCCTACCTCGTCTTCGGCAGCGGCTGCGGCCTCGTCTCGGCGCCGATCACGAACACCGCACTGTCCGGCATGCCGGCGGACCAGTCGGGCGTCGCGGGGGCGCTCGCCTCGACCAGCCGCCAGTTCGGAGCGGCCCTCGGCGTGGCCGTCACCGGCGCGATCGTCGCCGGCAGCTCCGGCGCCGCGTTCACCAGCGCCAGCCAGCGCGCCTGGGTGGTCCTCGCCGCCTGCGGCCTGGCCGTGCTGCTGCTCGGCCTCGCCTCGACGGGCGCCCAGGCCCAGCGCGGCGCGAGACGCAACGGCGAGCGACTCGCCGCCCGCCGGAGCGAGGAGGTGTCCGATGGTCGCGCGGTCGTCCCGGTCCGCTGATCGCGCCGCGCGGGTGTGGACGGCGATGGCGGCGTTCGTCGCCGCCCAGGACCGGCGCCGGCCGCTCCACGACGCCATCGGCCTCGGTCCGGGGAAGGTGGCCCTGCTGACGATGCTCGCCGACGGCCCGCTGACGCTGCGCGAGATCGCCCATGCGTTCGGGATCGATCCCCCCGCCGCCACCGTCACCGTCGACAGACTTGCGGCCCGCGGCCTGGTGCAGCGCACCCCGCACCCCGACGACAACCGCCGCAGACTCGTGCACCTCACCGAGGCCGGGCGCGAGGCGGCCGCCCGCGGTCAGGAGATCCTCAGCGAGCCGCCCGCCGCGCTCGCCGCCCTGAGCCCCGACGAGCTGGCCGCGCTCGACGCGCTGATCGCCCGGCTCGATCCCACTCCCGACGAGACAAGCGAGAGCTGACCACGATGATCCAGATGCTCGGCACCGAGTTCGTGCACTTCTACCTGCTGGAGGAGGACGGCGAGGTGACGCTCGTCGACGCGGGCCTGAGCGGCTATCGCGACACGCTCGACCCCTCCCTCGCCGCCGCGGGCCGGTCGCTGGCGGACGTCAAGGCGATCGTGCTGACCCACGCCGACCCCGACCACGTCGGCTTCGCCGGCGAGCTGCAGCGCAGCCACGGGATTCCCGTCTACGTCCACCGCGCCGACAGCGAGCGGACGCGGGAGGGGAAGACGAAGCGATCCGAGGGCTCGCCCCGCGACATGCTCGGGATGCTCCGGCACGCTCACGCCCGTCGCGCCCTGCGGCACATGGTCGCCAAGGGCGGCGCCAAGCAGGCGAAGGTCGCCGAGGTGATCCCGTTCGACGACGGCGACGAGCTGGACGTCCCCGGACGGCTGCGGGCGATCCACACCCCGGGCCACACCGACGGCCACGTGGTCCTCCACGCCCCGTCCCACGATGCGCTGTTCGTCGGCGATGCCGTCAACAACGTCCACATCGTCACCGGAGCCCGTGGCGCCCACGTCGCGCCGACCGCCGCGAACGTCTCGACCGACCAGGCCTACGAATCGCTCGGGAGGCTCGAGGGGCTCGCGGCCGGGACGCTGTACTTCGGCCACGGCGACCCGTCGACCGCGGGGCCGCGCGCCGTCGTCGCGGAGGCGCGCGCCCGGCGGTGACGCGACTCAGCCGAGCGGTGCGAGCCGCAGCGTCTCGGGCCGCGGCAGCTCGCTTGCTTCCCGACGCGAAGCCCGACCGAGGGACAGCCGCCGCTGCACGTCGAGATGACGACCGCGCTCCGGGCCTGCTCGGTCAGCGCCCCCACGTCGGCGAGGGCGAGCACCCCGTCGAGCAGCGCCCGCTCGTCCACCGTCAGCGGACGCGGGGCGTCGAGCGGCGTCAGGGTCGGGGTGTGCTCGTCGTCACGTGGGGGGTTCGTCGTCACGGCTGGCCTCCGGCGGCGACGGCGGGGTGGGGGGGCGCGCCGCTCCGTCCTGCCGGCGACGAGCGCGATGCCGAGGCCGAGCGCGGCCAGCCCCGCGGCGACGAGATTCGGGGCGCCGTAGCCGAGGCCGGCGGCGATCGTGATCCCGCCGAGCCACGCGCCGAGCGAGTTGGCGATGTTGAAGGCGGCGTGGATCGACGCCGCCGCGACGTTCGGCGCGCCCCCGGCGAGCGCGACGATCCGCGACTGCAGGGCAGGCAGGATCGCCAGCGCGCAGAACGGGAACAGAAGGATCGTCACGGCGGCGGTGACCTCGTTGCGCGCGGTGAAGAAGAAGGCCGCCGCGACCAAGATCTCCGCGCTCAGCGCGACGTAGATCGTCCGCATCAGCGCCCGGTCGGCGAGCCGCGCGCCGACGAGGTTGCCGCCCGTCATCCCCAGTCCGAAGAGGACCAGCAGCGGCGTGATCGCCCCGGAGGAGAAGCCGGCGAGGTGCGTCATCATCGGCGCGATGTAGCTGAAGCTGGCGAACAGCCCGGCGCCGCCGACCGTGGCGATCGCCAGCGAGAGCCAGATCTGGGTCGAGCGGAAGGCGCGCAGCTCCTGACGCAACTGCGGCGCCTCGCCCGCGGCGTCGGCCGCGTCGATCGGCACCACGACCGCCACGCACACGGCCGCCAGCACCTCGATCGCGGCCACCAGCAGGAAGCAGATCCGCCAGCTGGAGTGCTGGCCGATCAACGTCGTCAGCGGGACCCCCACCACGTTGGCCGTCGTCAGCCCGGCGAACACCGTCGCCATCGCGGAGCTGCGCCGCTCCGCCCCCACGAGGTTGCCCGCCACCACCGAGGCGACCCCGAAATAGGTCCCGTGTGGCAGGCCGGTGAGGAACCGCAGCACGAGCAGCGACGTGAACCCCGGCATCACCGCCGAGGCGACGTTCCCGAGCGCCATCGTCAGCGCGATCGTGATCAGCAGCCCCTTGCGCGGCAGCCTCGCCGCCGCGGCGGTCAGGATCGGCGCCCCGACGACCACGCCGAGCGCGTAGGCGGAGATCAGCTCGCCGGCCTGGGGGACCGAGACGTGCAGGCTCGAGGCCATGTTCGGCAGCAGCCCGAGCGTCACGAACTCGCCGGTGCCGATGCCGAAGCCGCCGAGGGCGAGCGCCAGCAGCGCGCGGCGGGTCGGCGTCAGCGATCTGGGGAGCCGGGACGTCATACGCCCCATGATGCCCGGGCCGTGCCAACAACCCCAGTCGGGGGCTTGCGCCGGCGCAGTGCGGGTACCTCGGTCGCTGCATGGGGCGACAAGGGCTGGACGCTTGCCTTGGGAACGCGCTCGATGTGATCGGACGCCGCGGCGCTGGTGGCTCTCCTGGGGGCATCGGCGTCGCGGCGGCCGAGCGGCCGCGTCAGCCGGCGGGCTCGGCGATCGTGAAGTTCGTCGTCAGGTCGGTGTCGAAGAGGCCGCCCTTGGACGTCGTGTAGCTGCACGTCGCCCACCCCGCCGGCACGCTTGCGGGGCAGTCGACGGAGGCCTTGTCGCCGATCTTGTAGGTCATCGACAACGTGATCGACGGGGCGGGCGTCGGCGGGTTCGTGTAGAGATCGGCATAGCTGAGCGTGACGGAGTTGTGGCAGCCGTCGCCGTCCTCTCCGTCGGACTGCCAGTTGACGTAGCCGTCGCTGCCGCTGGTGACGAGGCTGGGCGTGGTGGCCCAGCTGTCGGTCGGCCACTTGGCGTAGGACGAGATCGTGTTCCAGTCCGCCACCGTCTGCGCGTCTCCGTAGACCCAGCCCTCGCAGTACTGGCCGTCGTGCGCGGCGCCGACGTAGACCGACGTCGGGCCGAGGCTCGCCGGCAGCGTCGTGTCGAGCCCCTGGCCGTGGGCCGTGAGGCCGCTGCCGGCAGCGAGCTTCGGCAGCGCGGTCGCGGCGTAGGCGATCGTCGCGCTCGCGGCGCTGTAGCGCGGACGGCTGAGGCGCACGGCGAGAGCATCGTGCGCCGACGGCGCGCCGTGGCGCTCGATCGCGGCCACGCGGGAGCCGTGAGCGAACAGCTCATGCAACGCCGACCCGGTCGCGACGCGGCCACGGACCCGGAGCGGATGGCTCGCGTAGTACGGCATCGTGCGCGGGACGCCACGCAGGACGAGCCGGTAGTGACCGGCGCTCCCGCTCGGCGTCAGCGAGGCGTGGGTGACGCGGTTCTCGAAGAACGCGCTGCGGTCCTGCGCGAGCGCGCGCACGCTCGGCTTTGGCGCGAACGCGAGCGCCGGCGCGCCGGTTGCCGCGGCGGCGGCGGTCGCGGCAGCGGCGCATGCCGCGATCGCGGCGATCGAGGTCGCCGTCAGGCGACCGGTGCGGGGGCGACGTGTCATCGGGGCATTGTGTCGCGAACGCGACACTCGCTGTGTCGCGGTGCCGTCCCACGGGCGAACGCGCCGGATGAAGGATGGAGCAGACCGATCACCCGCCACTCGAAGGAGATCTCCATGCTTCGTTCCCTGCGTTCACGCCTCACCTTCGCCAACGTCATGGCGACGATCGCCGTGTTCCTGTCACTGGGAGGCGCGTCCTACGCGGCGACCCAGCTCCCCAGCGGCAGCGTCGGCACCAAGCAGCTCAGGACCGGCGCCGTGACGAAGGCGAAGATCAACAAGGGCACGCTGAAGTCCCTCGCCGGCAAGACGGGGAAGACGGGCAAGACCGGCCTCGCCGGCGCGCCCGGCGCGCCCGGCCCTCAGGGACCCAAGGGCGACAGAGGCGACAAGGGCGCGAAGGGCGATCCCGGCACGCCCGCCGACGTCTCGTCCTTCTACACCAAGACAGAGAGCGACAGCCGCTACGCGCCGCTGAGCGTCGCCGGCAACCAGCTCGACCTGCCCGGGACGGCGTTCGTCCCGATCGACCCCTCCACGGTGGTCCACACCGACGCCTACTTCGGCGTCTACGAGTCCGGCACCGCCAACTACCTGACGGCGAACCTCTCCGGCCTGCCGCGCGGGGCCACGATCACCGACGTCGAGTTCGTGATGCGCAACAACGCGACCGGCACGAGCGAGGGCAACCTCTCGCAGGGGATCGCGGAGACCGCCGCCGAGGCGTCCTACGCCCAGGCCAACGCGAGCACCGTGAGCCCGAGCATCGTGACGGCGCTCGCGATCCCGTCGGGCGGCGCGTACAGACCCGCGCACAACGCCATCCCGCTGCTCTTCTGGCGGCCGGGGCAGGCCAGCGCCGGGGACGTCCTCTACGGCGTCCACGTGCATTACACACTTGACTAAGCCAGTGACCATTCACGTCACCTGAGAGTCACCGAAAAGTCACATGTCCTAGTTGGCGCCCGAGCATGCTGCGCGGCCCCACGATCGAAAGGACAGCGCGCCGCTCCCTGGGCCGCTCATCGGTGAA
>JAATFK010000510.1 GCA_015655225.1 Solirubrobacterales bacterium
GCGACCAGTAGCGTTCATGTCCAAGTCGCTCAGCGTTACAGAACGAAACTACGAGATCTACGACAAAGAGCTCCTAGCGATCATGCTAGCTCTCTCGGAATGGCGCCACTACCTCATGGGCGCCGCAAAGGATGTAGAGATCTGGTCGGACCATCAGAACCTAAGCGACTCGCGGAGCAGGGCGGCCTCGCCGCTGCGCGGCTCGCGCTGGCGCGTTGGCTGGCGACGGCCGCCGAGACGCAGGACGGCCGACTGCGTTCGGCCGCCATCCACGATGCGATCGCGTGGTTCTACGCCGAGGACGACAACCTCGCCGCCGCCCTGCGCTTCTGCGCAGAGGCGGGGCACGACGACGAGCTCGTCGCCATCGCGGGCGACTGCGCGTGGTACTGGGTGATCCGCGACCGCAACGACGACGCGCAGCAGTGGTTCGTCGTGACCGTCCCGCGGGCGGCGGATCGGCGGAGCTGGCAGGCGATCTTCATCCGCGCCGCCGGCTCGATGATGGAGAGCTTCTCCCGCGGCGCCGCGCCGAGGATCGATCGTGCGTCCATCGACGAGATCGCGGCGGAGGCGATGCGGGTCGACCACGACGTCGTGCAGGTCATGCCGCACATCATGCGCGCGTTCGCAGCGGTGGCGGATTCCGAGAACTGGATGCGCGACGTCGAGATCCCCGATCCGGCGTCGCTCGGTCTCAACGACTGGGGTCGAGCGATGGTGACCGTCGCGCAGGCCGCGATGGCGCAGAACCGGGGCGATTTCGCCGTCCTCGGCGCGGCGAGCGAGAGCGCCGTCGAGCTGTTCTCGACCACCGGGGACCGCTGGGGCATGGCACTCGCCCAGCAGATGCGCGCCGAGTGGCTCTCGCTCGCCGGGCGCTTCGAGGAGGCGCTCGCGATGTCGGAGTCCTCGACCGAGGCGATGCGCGCGATCACCTCCTCCTGGGACCTGCTCCAGCTGCAGGGTCTCGCCGTCAACCTGCTCGTGCGGCTCGGCCGCCTGGACGAGGCGCGGGAGCGTGCCGAGCAGATCCTCCGGGGGGCGCGCGAGTCCGACAGCGCTCGCGCGGTCGCGCTGGCCTGCGCCGTCTCGTCGTTCCTCGCCGTGGAGCTCGAGGACGTGGCGTGGGCGCGCGCCCTCATGGTCGAGATGGAGGAGAGCTTCGCCGAGTGGGAGGACGTGCCGCCCCAGCTCGCCGCTACCGCCGGCATGGCGCGCGGCAGCGTCGCCGCCCTGGTCGGCGACGTCGAGGCGGCCGAGCGCGAGCTGCGCGCCGCGGCGGCCTCCGCGGTCGAGAGCAACGACTTCCCGATCATGGCGAGTGCCGCCGTCGCGGTGGGCGCGTTCGCGGCGCGGACCGGACGGCTCGACGAGGCCGAGACCGCGCTCGAGATCGCGACGGCGCTGCGCGGGGCGCCGGACCCGCGCAATCCGGCCGAGATCCGCATCCGGCGGGCGCTGGAGGACGCGAGAGCGGCGCGCCCCTCGTCGGAGCGCGCCGCCATCGACCGGGACGCCGCGGCGTCCGCCCTGACTCAGATCTTGCGCCGATAGGCCCAGGTCGCGAGCGGGAAGAACACCGCCCACAGCACGACGCACGAGATCAGCACCCAGAGCAGCTCGAGCCCCAGCGTCTCGCCGGAGGCCAGCGCCGAGGAGCCGTTCAACAGCCCGCGCATCGACTCGATCACGTGCGTGACCGGATTGATCGCGACCCAGCCCTGCAGCCACGTCGGGAGCGTGCTGGCCGGCACGAAGGTGGACGAGCCGAACGTGAGCGGGAAGGTGATGAGGAACGAGATCCCCTGCACCGCACCGCTCGACCGGACCATCGTGCCGATGAAGACCGACACCCAGCACAGGCTGACCGCGAAGACGACCATGAGCACGAACGCGGCGACCACGTCGTACCACGGCGTCGCGAACCGGAACCCGATGATGACGCCGAAGATCAGCGTGACCCCGACGGCGATCGAGTGCCGCACGATGTCGCCGAGAACCGCGCCGAAGAGCGGCGCCGAGCGGGCGATCGGCAGCGAACGGAAGCGGTCGAAGACGCCCTTGCTGATGTCGTTGTTGAGGTTCACGCCGATCGTCAGCGAGGTGAACATGACCGTCTGCACGATGATGCCGGGCAGCGCGAAGGTCAGGTACTCGGTGGTGGAGTGGGCGATCGCGCCGCCGAAGATGAACACGAACAGCACGGTCATGATGATCGGCTGGAGCGTGACGTCGATGAACTGCTCCGGGTTGCGCACCATGCGGCGCACGGTGCGGCCCGCGAGCACGAGCGAATCGGCGAACATCAGGCGGCCTCCTCTTCCTTGTCGTCGGTGCTGCCGGTGCGGGGCGCCTCGTCGCCGGCTCGCTCGCCGGTGAGGGCGTAGAACACCTCGTCGAGGCTCGGGAGCCGCAGTGCGAGCTCCGCGACCGCGATCCGCTCGGTCGCGAGCGCCGAGACGACCGCGGTGAGCGCGCCGTCGTCCGCGACCGGGACCGCGAGCTGGTCGGGCGCGGGCTGCTCGACCTCGCGTGTGCCGACCCGCGCGAGCAGCGGGCGCACCCGCTCCACGTCGGCCGGGTCCAGCGGACGGACCTCGAGGGTCTGCCCGCCGACCTGGCGTTTCAGCCCCTGCGGGGTGTCGTGGGCGATGACGCGCCCGTGATCGATCACCGTGATCTCGTTCGCGAGCGCATCGGCCTCCTCCAGGTACTGCGTCGTGAGGAGGACCGTGGTGCCCTGGCGCACGAGGGCGCGCACCATGTCCCACACGTCGTCGCGCTTGGCGGGGTCCAGGCCCGTCGTGGGCTCGTCGAGGTAGACGATCTCGGGGTGCCCGATGAGCGACGCCGCGAGGTCGA
>JAATFK010000528.1 GCA_015655225.1 Solirubrobacterales bacterium
GATCTGCGGCTACAAGGCGATCGCCGCCTCGACGGTCGTGATCGCGTTCCTCGCCGCGCTCGTGTGGGCCCACCACATGTTCGCTGTGCCGGTGCCGACCGTCGTGCTCGGCTTCTTCATGCTCTCGTCGTTCCTGATCGCGGTGCCGACGGGCGTGAAGATCTTCAACTGGATCGCCACGCTGTGGCGCGGCACGATCGAGTTCAAGACGCCGCTCTACTTCGCCGTCGGCTTCCTCTCGATCTTCGTCGTCGGCGGCATCACGGGCATCTTCCTCGCCGTCTTCCCGGTCGACTGGCAGCTGACCGACACGTACTTCGTCGTCGCGCACTTCCACTACGTGCTGATGGGCGGCGCGGTCTTCACGATCTTCTGCGGCCTCTACTACTGGTACCCGAAGATGACGGGCCGGATGTTGAGCGAGACGTGGGGCAAGGCGTCCTTCTGGTTCATGTTCGTCGGCTTCAACCTGACGTTCCTGGTCCAGCACGCGGCCGGCCTCTCGGGCATGCCGCGGCGCATCTACCAGTACCGCGCCGACGCCGGCTGGACCGTCTACAACTTCATCTCGACGGTCGGCGCGTTCGTGCTCGGCTTCGGCATCCTGCTCTCCGTGATCAACTTCATCCGCTCCTACAAGAACGGTGCGATCGCCGGGCCGGACCCGTGGAAGGGCAACACGCTGGAGTGGTTCACGACCTCTCCCCCGCCGGTCAACAACTTCGACGAGATCCCGCGCGTGCGCTCGGTCGAGCCGATGAAGGACATCCGCCGTCAGGTGGAGCGGCAGAGCGGCATCACGCACGAGACCGTTCAGCAGCCGCACGCGAACGCCTAGGCTGCTCGTCGGTCCGGTGGAAGCCTCGCGTATCAGCACTCCCGTCAAGCCAGCGCTCGCCCAGCAGGGCGTGCGCCAGCTCGTCGCCGACTACGTCACCCTGACGAAGCCGCGCGTCCAGCTGCTGCTCCTGCTGACGACCGTCACCACGATGCTCGTCGCCGGCAGCCCGTCGATCGGGCTGATCCTGCTCACGCTGGTCGGCGGCGCGCTGTCGGCCGGCGGCGCCGGCGCGGTCAACCATTGGTACGACCGCGACGTCGACGCGCTGATGGACCGCACCGCGAACCGCCCGGTCCCCTCCGGGCGGGTCAGTCCCGCCGCGGCGCTGTCGTTCGGCATCGTCCTGGAGCTGATCTCGTTCGCGGAGCTGTCGCTGACGGTCAATCTGCTGTCGGCCGTGCTGGCGCTCGGCGGCTTCCTCGGCTACGTCTTCGTCTACACGCTCTGGCTGAAGCGCTCGACGCCGCAGAACATCGTGATCGGCGGCGCCGCCGGCGCGGTCCCGCCGCTCGTCGGCTGGGCCGCGACGCGCGGCTCCCTCGACCCCGCAGCGCTCTACCTGTTCGCGATCGTCTTCTACTGGACCCCGCCCCACTTCTGGGCGCTCAGCCTCCTGATGAAGGACGAGTACGCGGCCGTCGGCATCCCGATGCTGCCGGTCGTCAGAGGCGAGGAGGAGACCCGCCGCCAGATCACGCTCTACAGCGTGCTGCTGGTCGCGATCAGCTTCCTCCCGTTCGCCGGCCAGCTGTTCGACGGGATCTACGCGATCTCGGCCGGCGTGCTCGGGATCGGCTTCCTCGCGCTCGCCGCCCACCTGCAGCGTCACCCCGGCCGCCGCTCGGCGCTGCGCCTCTACCTCTTCTCCCTGCTCTACCTCGCGCTGCTCTTCGTCGCCATGGTGGCCGACGTCAAGCTCTAGTCAGCCCGGATCCCATCCCGTACACTCGAGGACACTCATGGACCGTCGTCTCGCAAACAAGAACATCCGCTCGGCAATGATCGCGACCGCGGTCTGCCTGATCATGTTCGGCGCGTCGTTCCTGGCCGCCGCGATCTACACCTCGTAGCCATGGCCACGCCGACTCCGACGCCCGAGCAGAGAACCCCGCCGGTCGGCGAGGAGATCCACCTCCCCGGCCCCAGCCTCCTGCCGATCTTCAACGCCGCCGGCATCACGCTGGCCGTGATCGGCACGACGCTCGGCTGGTGGATCAGCATCGTCGGGCTGCTGATCTTCTTCTACACGACCTTCAGATGGGTCACGAGCACGCGGCGTGACATCGCCGAGCTGCCGCTCGACCACACGGACGGCAGCCACCACTGAGTGCGCGTCCGGGCGCTCGATGCGCCCACCTGGCCCCTGGGCCCTTCCGAGCGCCGGCGCTTCGCCGGCGCTCTTTGCGTCTCCAGGGGGCCGGAACGCCTCAGGCGCCGCTGACCGCCGCGCCGCTGACCGCCGCCGCGCCGGCACCGGCCGTGCTCGGGACCTCGCACGCGGCGCCGTCGCCGGTCCAACAGCGCACGATGTCGCGCATCGAGAGCACGCCGACCAGCTCGCCGCCCTCGACGACGATCAGGTGGCGGAAGCCACCGTGCACCATCGCGGCCGCCGCCTCCTCCAGCGACCAGTCGGGCGCCGCGAACACCAGCTCGCTCGTGAGATGCGCCTCGACCAGCTCCTCGTCGGGATCGAGCCCGCTGCCGATCGCCGCGAGCAGGTCCCGCTCGGTCAGCAGGCCGGGCCCGGGCAGCTCGGCGTCGAGCACGATCGCCGAGCCGATCCCGCGCTCGTGCATCAGCCGGGCGGCCTCACGCAGCGTGTGACCGGGGCCGACCGTGAGCGACGTCTCCGACATTCCCTCGCGCACCTGCATCTGAGAGGGTCACCTCCTCCACGATTGCTTGCAACGAATGTTGCGAGCATATACCCGCTGCGCGCTCTGCGCCGAGATCTGGTTCATCAACCGACGTCGCCGCCCACGCGCGCGTCTGAGCATGAGCAGCCGCGTACCCAAAAGGCGCTCTCGCGCCAGCTTGTGGCGCAACGGCGCTATCCGCGATCCAAAATCGAGAATCCTGCGTATGTGGAGTCAGTGCCAATGCAACGACCAGGAACAGTCCGCCACCGCACACAGCTCTTCAACGAGGCTGTGCGCATCGTCGAGGCCGAGTACGCCTCGGACCTCGAGCTCGACGACATCGCTCGTCGCGTCGCCTCTTCGCGCCGGCAACTGCAGCGCGCCTACGCGGAGATCGGTGACACCACGTTTCGCGAGCATCTGACCCGCGTCCGCATGGAACGCGCGGCCGAGCTGCTCGCGAACGGCTCGCTGACGGTGCGGGAGGTTGCGCGCCGCGTCGGCTATCGCCAGCCGGCGCAGTTCGCCAAGACCTTCCGTCGCCATCTCGGCCACGTGCCGTCGGCATATCGCACCCGCGCCCGCGAGGGCGTCGGGACGCAGCAGCGCGCCGCCTAGCGGACACCACCCGCGGCGCCCTGCGTCACGGACGACGGCCTGCCACTCCCCCATCTCGGCCGGTCGTCGTCCGTGTCGCGATACTCAGAACCGGCAGCGTTTGCGTAACTGCATTCCGGTCAGTTAGGCTCATCCGATGGCCAACGTGCTCGTCGTCGCCAACGACACCCACGGTGGGCCGCCGCTGATCGAGGCGATTCGCGAGCGGGCATCGAGAGGTGATGTCAGCTTCGTCGTGATCGCTCCGATGACGCGGCCGCAGGCCGGCTATGTGATCTACGACGAATCGGTGCGTCATCACGCCAACAGTCAGATCGGTTCGACGTTGGGCCCGCTGCGCGAGCTGGGGATCAGCGCGCGCGGCGAGGCGATGGATCCCGACCCCTACACCGCGACGCTCGACGCGGTGCGCGAGTTCGCGATCGACGAGATCATCATCTCGACGCACCCAGAGCAGCGCTCCGGGTGGCTGCGGCGGAACCTGCTCGAACGGGTGCGGCAGTCGACCGGACTGCCGACGACCCACGTCGTGGTCGACCTCGACGCCGTGCATGGCGCCGGGACGACGCACACGCTCGTCGTCGCGAACCGGACCGCGGGCGGCGAGCCGCTGTTCGAGGCGCTCCGGGCACGGGCGCGGCCTCCCCGCACCGGTTCACCGTCGTCGTGCCGCAGGACGGCGGCCTCGGCCGCCACGCCGACGAGGCGAACGCGCGGCTCGATGGCCTCCTGCGCAGGCTTCCCCGCGCGGGGATCGCGGCGAGCGGCGGGATCGGCGACCCCGATCCCTACACGGCGGTCGTGAACGCGCTGCAGTTCCATCC
>JAATFK010000676.1 GCA_015655225.1 Solirubrobacterales bacterium
GGCCCGGTCGCATCGGGCTGAAGACCTTCGTCGCGATCACGACCTCCTCGCGCGGGACCAGCTCGCCGAGCACGCGTCCGACGATCTCCTCGCTGCTGCCGGCCGAGTAGACGTTCGCGGTGTCGAAGAAGTTGATCCCCCCGTCGAGCGCCTGCCGGATCAGCGGGCGGCTCGCCTCCTCGTCCAGCGACCACGGATGCGCGCCCCGGGCGGGGTCGCCGAAGCTCATGCAGCCGAGGCAGATGGCGGAGACGTCGAGGCCGGTCGGGCCGAGCTTGCGGTAGCGCATGGAGGTGCTCACTCTCGTTCGGGTCGCGTGCGTGGGTCGCGTCCATTCCAGCACGGCGCGTCCGACGCCGGCCGAGCGGACCCGTGCCATCATCCGGCCGATGACCCGTCGGCTCCTCGGCCCGCTCGCCCTCCTCGCGCTGCTCGCCTCGCTGGCGCTCGCGCCGTCCGCCGGGGCGACCTTCGCGGGCGCGAACGGGCGCATCGCGATGACGTACTCGCCCAACAGCAACGACGATCCCGACGACGGGCTGCGCGTGATCCAGCCGACGCCGATCCCCGGCGTCACGAGCCCGCCCTGGAGCGCGTCGGCGTGCATCGGCTTCAACGCCCAGGGCTGCCCGGCGGGACTCGGGACCTCGTTCAGCCCGACCGGCGCGGTCGTCGCGTTCGGCGCCGTCAACGGCGCGACCGCGAACCAGATCGGGATCGCCGCGGCCGACGGCACGACGATGACGCTGCTGCCGGCGCAGACCGCGAACGACGCCCAGCCGTCCTTTGCCCCGGCGCAGTCCCAGCTCGTCTTCCAGGGCGGGACGTACAACGGACCGACCAACCTCTACACGCTGACCGTCAACCTCGGCTACACGCCGCTCACCGTCTCGGGCCTGACGCAGCTGACGACCACCGGCGCGAGCAACCCCGACTGGGGCTCGAACAATCGGATCGCGTACACCGCGAACGGCAACCTCTCCGCGATCGCGCCGAACGGGACGAAGGTCCAGCAGCTGACGCGCGGCGGTGGCGACCAGGCGTCGTGGTCGCCGGGCGCGACCGCCATCGTCTTCACCCGCGCGAGACAGGTCTGGCGGATGACGGTCGGGGCCAGCGGGCTCGGGCGGGCCGCCGTCCAGCTGACGCACGCGGGCGGCTCCTGGCCGACCTGGTCGCCCGACGGGACGCTGATCGCGTTCGAGCGCGGCGGCAGCATCTGGACGATGAAGGCGAACGGCAGCGGGGCGCGCAAGGTCTACGCCGACCCGGGCGTGCAGCTCGGCGCGGGCGGCCTCGCGTGGCAGCCGCTGCGCTGACGCGGGCGGAGCGCGGGCGGCGCTAGTGCGCCCAGGCGCGGGCGAAGTCGAGCGCGCGTTGCTGGGCGCCGAGCCCGCGGTAGCGGACCAGCTCCTGGCCGTTCGCGTAGACGGCCCAGCCGTGGCGCACGCGGCGCAGCTCGAGGGCGAGCGCGGTCATCCGATCACCTCCTCCCGGCCGCGGACGAGGCGGCGCTGGAGCAGCCAGTAGCCGAGCAGGCCGCCGAGGCCCGGGATCCAGAACGCGATCGCGTGGTAGACGAGCACCGCCGCGGTCGCTCTCGTCGCGGGCGCGCCGTAGAGCACGAGCGCGCCGGCGAGGCCGGCGTCGAGCGAGCCGACGTTGCCGGGGATCGGGACCAGGTTCGCGAGATAGCCGACGAGATAGCCGAGGGCGAGCGGCGCAAGCGGCGGATCCCAGCCGAGGGCGGCGAACGTCGCCCACAGCACGGCCATGTCGAAGGCGAGGTAGCCGATCGCGCCGAGCAGCCGCCAGCGGGGGCGCAGCAGCGCGCGCTCGGCGCCGACGATCCCGTCGGTCAGGTCGGCGACGACGGTCGCGCCGCGCCCGCGCCAGGTGCGCCGGCGGCGGACGAGCCATGGCAGCGCCATCACCGCCGCGGTCACGGCGACCGCCGCGAGCACCGGCAGACCGGCGCGCAGCAGGTCGTGCGGCCCGGGGAGGACGCCGGCGAGCAGCAGCACGCCGACGCCGGCGACCGCCAGGACGTTGACGCCGCTGGTGAGGAAGAAGAGCGCGCTGGAGCGCTCGACGATCCGTCGCGTCTCCATCCCGCCGAGCCGCAGCAGCCAGCCGCCGAGCGCGAGCCCGCCGATCCCGCCGCCCGGCAGCAGCGCGCCGGAGCCCATCTCGGCCCACGCCAGCTCGTGGGCGGCGAGGGCGGGGACGCGGGGGAAGAAGTGGCGGAAGACGACGACGAAGGAGACGCAGGAGGCGATCTCCAGCGCGATCCCGCCGACGAGCCACCAGGGGCTCATGTCGCCGATGTCGTCGAGCACGCCGCGCAGGCCGGGGGCGGCGATCAGCAGCGCGCCGACGAGCGCGACGAGCAGCGCGCTCGCGACCAGGATCGCGAGAAGGACGACGGCGAGTACGACGATGAGGACGACCACGGCCCCATCCTCTCAGGCGGGACGCGGGGCCCGGCGCCGCCGCCGTCCCCCGCTCAGCGGTAACGCGCTCAGTGGTTGAGCAGCATGCCGCCCTGCTTCCAGGTCGGCCACGCGATGTTCCAGTCGCCGACGCCGTTCTCCGGGTTCAGCTGCTTGCCGCC
>JAATFK010000637.1 GCA_015655225.1 Solirubrobacterales bacterium
GGCGATGCGACGGCGGGCAGAGCGGTCTTCACGACCAACTGCGCCAGCTGCCACACGCTTGCGGACGCGGGCACGTCGGGAACGGTCGGTCCGAACCTGGACCAGCTGAGACCGAGTGACGCGCTCGTCACCAGACAGGTGACCAACGGCGGCGGCGGCATGCCGGCGTTCGGCGGTCAGCTCTCGACGAGCGACATCGCGAACGTCGCGGCCTACGTCTCGTCGGTCGCCGGCAGAAGAACCAGCACCAGAAGCGGCGGCGGCGCAGGCACGCCGTAGCCGACTGACGGACCCTCCCGGCGGCTGGTCGAACCAGCCGCCGGGACGGGCTCCTCGGTCGCGCGTCTGTCACGATCGTTCGCATGCCCCGCACCGAGACGGTCACCTTCCACGACGCCGACGAGCTGCTCCCCCACGTCCGCGGCCTCGACGGCCTCGGCTACGTGCTCGCCGTCCGCGACGGCAGGCTGCCGCCCGACCCGCTGATGGAGGCGATGGGCATATTCGTCGTCGAGGCCGAGGCGGGCCACGTGACGATGCGCTGCACGCCGACCGGCCTGCACCTGAACCTCGCCGGCATGGTCCACGGCGGCATGCTCTCGACGCTGCTCGACGCCGCCACCGGCTTCGCGGTCCACACGCTGCTGCCGACGATGGCGACCGCGCCGCACGTGTCGGTCGCCTACCAGTTCCTGCGTGCCGGGCGACCGGGCGTCGAGATCCGCGCGACCGGCACGATCGTCAAGCGCGGGCGCCGGCTCGGCCACGCGCGCGGCGAGCTGCACGACGCGGACGGTCGCCTGCTCGCGACCGGCGAGACGACCCACGCGGTCGTCGACGTCGAGGGCCGCGACGGGCTCCAGTCGGGGCCGTCGGCGTAGCGCGTAGCCGCGCCCCTCAGGCCGGAGCGGCTGACGCCCCGCCCTTGGGTCCGCAGACCTCGCGGTGCAGCTCGCCCGTGAGCCGCGCGATCTCCTCCGTCAGCGTCGTGTTCTGCGCCACCATCGCGATCACCTGCTCGGCCAGTCTGCGCTCCCGCCCGAGCAGCTCCGTCTGGCGCGTCTCGTAGCTGCGCTCGCGCTCGACCTCCGCGGCGCGATGCTCCTGCACCGCCTCGTCGCGCAGCTTGTCGCGCTCCGCCTGCCGTGTCTGGGCGAGCAGGATCAGCGGCGCCGCGTACGCCGCCTGCGTCGAGAACGCGAGGTTCAGCAGGATGAACGGATACGGGTCCCAGCGCAGGCCGACCGCGGCCGCGTTGAGCGCGATCCAGAAGACGACCAGGACCGTCTGGCCGATGATGAAGCGCGGGGTGCCGAAGAAGCGCGCGAAGCGCTCGGCGATGATCCCGAAGCGATCGTTGCCGAAGGCTCCGTGGTGGATGAAGCGCGGCGATCTGACCGGGGGCACGGTGCCTCCTGCTCGGGAGTGGGTGCGTGGGAGCCATCATCCCTCAGATCCGGGCGCGTGTACGCTGCGGCACGCCGTTCCCCGCCCCGAGGACCGAGGAGATCCACGTGTCAGCTCGCCTGCGCACCGTCGTCCTGCTGATCGTCGCGCTGCTGCTCACCGCCGCCGCCAGCGCCTACGCCACCACGACCCTGACCGGCCACGCGAGCGCGACCGCCGCGGTCGTCCGCACGGTGCTGGTCGAGTCGCCCGACCCGACCGGCGCGCCCGGCCGCACGCTCGGGCTCTCGCGCGTGACGGTCGCCCCCGGCGCCAAGCTCGCGCTGCACCGTCACCCCGGCACGCAGATCGCGTCGATCTCGCGCGGCGCGCTCACCTACTGGGTCGTCAGAGGCAAGGCGACGGTCAAGCGCGGCGACAGAGTCGTGCGCACGATCACCGCCGGCCAGCACTTCACGATCCCGACCGGCGACTCGCTGATCGAGCCGAACGGGACGATCCACCGCGCCGCGAACCAGGGCAGCGTCCCGATCGTGATCCTGATCGCGTCGCTCTTCAACGACGGCGCGCCGCCGTCGACGCCCGTCACGAAGTGACGCTCAGCCGCTGAAGAGGCGGCCGCTGCCGGGGTCGGCGCGCGGCTCGGGCGGGGGCGCCGTGGCCCGGTCGCGCCCCTCCGCCTTGGCGGCGTACATCGCGGTGTCGGCGCGGCCGAGCAGCGTGTCGGAGGATTCGCTGCGGTCCCACGTCGCGACGCCGGTCGAGCAGCGGCGGTCGTCCGGCGTCGCGGCGCGCAGGCGCGAGAGCACGAAGGCGGCCGCGTCGTCGGCGCAGTCGGGCAGGCAGAGCGCGAACTCGTCGCCGCCGTAGCGGGCGAGCACGTCGATCGTCCGCAGCGTCTGGCGCCAGGCCGTCGCGCAGCGCTTCAGGAAGCGGTCGCCGGCGCGGTGGCCGTCGCGGTCGTTGAGCTGCTTGAAGCCGTCGAGGTCGATCACGGCGATCGACAGCGGCGCGCCGGTCCGCTCGGCGCGGGCCAGCTCGCGCTCCAGCGCCTCGTCCCACGAGCGGCGGTTCGGCAGGCCGGTGAGCGCGTCGGTGCGGGCGGTGCTCTCCAGCAGCGCGAGCACGTTCGCCTGCTGGTCCTCGGCCTGCTTGCGCTCGGTCAGATCGCGCGTCACCTTGCCGAAGCCGCGCAGCTCGCCGTCGTCGGAGAAGATCGCGACGATCCGGACGTGCGCCCAGAAGCGCGTGCCGTCTCTGCGCACCCGCCAGCCCTCCTCGGCGTAATGGCCGACGGCGGACGCGGCCTCCAGCTCGCGCTTGGGGTGGCCGACCACGACCGCCTCCCGTGGGTAGAAGAGCGCGAACGACTGGCCGATGATCTCGTGCGCGGCGTAGCCCTTGAGGCGTTCGGCGCCGCGGTTCCAGCTGCGCACGATCCCTCTCGGATCGAGCAGGATCATCGCGACGTCGTCGATGTTGTCGACGAGGCGGAGAAGGACCTCGCGGTCGCTCGCGGTGACGCTCGATGGGGGCTCTCTGCTCACCTCGCACCTCCCATCGGCGCGGCGAATGCCCGCCTTGAACGGCGCACGCATACGACATTCGTCGAGCAGGCGCGCCGGCGCTCGCGTCCCCGTCCGGAGATAGGCTCCCGCCGCATGCGGATGCGGTGGGCATCGTCGGCGATCCTCCTCGTGACGGGGGCGCTGCTGCTCGCCGGCGTGCTCGCCGGCTGCGGCGGGACGCCGGGCGCGGCCGGCAGCTTCTCCGCGCGTACCAAGGGGGTGCTGACGGTCGCGACCTCCGACGTGCCGGAGGCCGGCTTCTGGGAGGGGACCGCGGCGCACCCGACGGGCGGCTTCGAGTACGCGTTCGCGGAGGCGCTCGCGCAGCGGCTCGGGCTGCGCATGGTGCGGGTCGTCGTCGTCCCGTTCGACCGGCTCGCGAACGGCGACCTCGGCGGCGCCGACCTCGCGCTGTCGCTGCTGACGCCGACCTCGGCGCGCGAGCAGCACCTGACCTTCTCGACCCCGTACATCGACTCGGCGCCGACGGCGGTCGTCCGAGCCGGTCAGCAGATCCCCGACCTGCAGACCGCGCAGGGGCTCAGATGGGGCGCCGAGCGCGGCACGACGTTCGTCTCCTCGATCGCCGACGAGATCCAGCCGACGACGCCGGTGCGGACGTACGCCGACGACGCCGAGCTGTCGGCGGCGCTGCTCTCGGGCCAGGTCGACGCGGCCGTGCACGACCTGCCGCTGGCGGTCGCGGTGGCGAACGCGTCCGGCGGCAAGCTGGCGGTCGCCGCCAAGCTCCCGCAGCCGGAGGCGATCGCGGCGGCGCTGCCGCTCGGCTCCGACAACGTGCAGGCGCTCGACTCCGCGATCCGCTCACTCGACGCCGACGGCACGACGCACGGCCTGCTGGCGAGATGGGTCGGCGCGGCGGCGGCCGACAGCGACCAGGTCCCCCTCCTCCAGACGACGCTCTGAATGTTCTCCTTCGCCCTCACGCTGACGACGCCGACCGGCGCCTCCCGCGACTTCCTCGTCCTCTTCCTCGCGATCATCATCGGGCCGCCGGTCGTCCGCCGAGCGCGGATCCCGGGGATCATCGGGCTGCTGCTGGCGGGGTTCGTGATCGGCCCGCACGCGCTCGACCTGGTCGAGCAGGGCAACACGACCGTCCCCGAGCTCGGGCAGCTCGGTCTGCTCTACCTGATGTTCGTCGCGGGGGTCGAGCTGGACCTGACGATGCTACGCGCGCACCGCCGCGACGCGCTCCTCTACTCGGCGATGACGTTCACGCTGCCGATGGCGTTCGGGATCGTGGTGGGGTTCGCGCTCGGCTGGAGCACGGCGGCGACGGTGCTGCTCGGCTCGCTGCTCGCCTCCCACACGCTGCTGCTCTACACGTCGGTCCGCAACGCCGGGCTCGGCGCCGACCCGGCCGTGCCGGCGGCGGTGGGAGCGACGGTCGTGACCGACACGCTCACGCTCGTGATCCTGGCGGCGGTCGCGGGGCTCTCGACCGGGCACGGCTCGGCCGCCGGGATCGCGCTGCAGATCGTGCTCGGGCTGGCGGTCCTGCTCGCCTTCTCGTTCCTGCTGCTGCCGTGGCTCGTGCGGATCGCGTTCCGCTACCTCGGCACCGACCGCTCGGTCCGCTACCTGCTCGCGCTGGCCGCGTTCCTGGGCGCCGCGACGGTCGCCGAGACGTTCGGGATCGAGGGGATCGTCGGCGCGTTCTTCGCCGGGATGGCGGTCAACCGCCTGGTGCCGAACGAGGGGCCGCTGATGGACCGGATCGAGTTCTTCGGCTCGACCGTCTTCATCCCGATCTTCATCCTCTCGGTCGGGCTGCTGCTCGACCCCTCGGTGATGGTCGAGGGCACGACGCTGAAGCTCGCGGGGCTGTTCGTCGCCGCCTGCATCGGCGGGAAGGGGCTGGCGGCGTGGCTCTCGCGCCCGGTGCTCGGCTACAGCGGGGTGCAGGCGGCGCTGGCGTTCTCGCTCTCGGCGCCGCAGGCCGCGGCGACGTTGGCGGCGACGATCGTCGGCTTCAACATCGGCCTCTTCGACGACTCCGTGGTCAATGCCGTGCTGGTCGTGATCCTCGTCTCGATCGTCTCGGGGACGGTCGTGCTGGCGTGGGCGCAGCGGCGCGCCGGGCCGGGCACGCCGGCGCCGGTGCGACTCGGCTCGCGCGTGCTCGTGACCCTCGAGTCCCCCGCGCAGGCGGCGACGGCGCTGGCGATCGCGGCGAGGATCGCGGCGCCCGACGGGGGCGTCGTGCGGGGCCGCTACGCGAGGCACGTGAGCGAGCAGCACGCCGATGCCGCGGCGGGACTGCGGACGCTCGCGAGCGCCGGCTACGCGGTCGGCATCGACGTGGCGCCGGAGGTGCTCGTGCACCACTCGCTGGTGGACGGCGTGCTGCACGAGGCGGTCGCGCAGGACGCGAGCCTCGTGCTGATCGGGCAGTCTCAGGAGGGCGGCGGGACGAGCGCCGTCGGCGGGTGGGGCGAGTCGGTCGCGAGCGTCGCGCCGGCGCCGGTGGTCTTCCTCGTCGGCGAGGCGCCGGCGATCCGGACCGTGCGCTTCCTGCGTGGGAGCGACCGCACCCGGGATTCGTCGCCCGCCGCCGTGCTGGCGACGACGCTCGTGGAGCGGCTGTCGGCCGGGCGCGAGCGGCGCGACGAGACACGCTCCGAGCAGTGGGCGGCCACGTTGGAGGCCGGCGACCTGGCGGTCGTCGCCTACGAGCCATGGGACACGTTCGCCGACCCCCAGACGCCACCGCCGGGAGCGGCGATCCTGCTGGTCCCGGCCCCCGTGCTGGTGCCGGTCGGGCAGAACCCCGGGGCGGGGTTGGAATGAACGCGGCTCTGCTGTTCGTGAGCGACAGCAGACCTGCGCTCATCCCTCCGCGAGCGCGGCTGGCAGCTCGCGACGGCTGCGGACGCCGAGCTTCGCGTAGGCGTGGCGGAGGTGCGTCTCGACCGTCTTCTCGGTCACGAAGAGCGTCTGCGCCGCCTCGCGGTTGCTGGCGCCGCCGGCGACCAGCTCGACGACGCGGCGCTCGCTCGGCGTCAGCGCGCCGCTGCCGGTGAGCCGCGTGACGCGCGGCCGGGCGCCGGCGGCGCGTAACTCTGCCCGCGCACGTTCGGCGAGGGGCGTCGCGCCGCACTGCTGGGCAAGCTCGTGGCCGCGGCGCAGCGGCTCGCGGGCGGCCGCCGGCGTGCCGCCGCGGCGCAGGGCGGCGCCGAGGTCGGTCAGCGCGCGGGCCAGCTCCAGCTCGGCGCCGGAGCCGACGAGGACCGCGACCGCCTCCCGCAGCGCCACCTCGCGCTCGGCGGGGTCGGCCTGCGCGCGAGCCCGCGCGCGGAGCGCGATCCCGAGCGCGCGCGGGGCGCCCGCCGCGCGGACGAGCGCCAGCTCCTCCTCCACCAGCCGCTCGCCCGCGTCGCGCTCGCCGAGGGTGATCGAGGCGAGGCCCGCCTGCGAGCGCCAGGGCGCGTGGGCGGCGCCGCCCCAGTCGAGCTCCAGCTCGCGGGCGCCGAAGGCGAGCAGCGCGTCGCGACCTTCGCGCAGCTCTCCGCGGGCGATCAGCTGGACCGCGCGAGCGTGGACGATGTAGCGGCCGGCGATCGCGTCGGTGTCGTCGACGATCGCGGCGAGCCGCGGGTCGGGCTCCTCGTCCAGCTCGATCGCGAGGTAGGTCAGGACCGCCGCTGCTCGGCTCAGGAGCGAGCGGGCGCCGCTGCGGTCGGCGCCCAGCTCGAGCGCCAGCTCGGCGTCGGCGCGGGCGTCGGCGGGCTGGCCGCGCCGCAGCCGCAGGAAGGCGCGCTGGGCGAGGACGCCGGAGAAGGTCGCGGCCGACTGGCGCGCCGGCTCGCCCTCGACGAGGCGGTCGCAGAGCCGTTCCGCCTGGGCGTGGCGGTCGGCGAACATCAGGGCGAGCGCCGCGAGCGCGTCCGCCTGCCCCTCGTGGGAGGGATCGTCGAGCGGCGGGCTCGCGAGGGCGGCGGCGACGAGGGCCTCGACCCGCTGCGGCGGGCCGCCTTCGAGGGCGACGTCGAGGGCGCGGAAGGCGTCGCCGAAGCGGCGGGGAACGAGCGTCGTGGGATCCTCGCGAGCAAGCCCCGCGCGGAGCGGAGCGAGCCGCAGCCGAGCGCGCCGGCTCATCGTCACGCACGCCAGCAGCTCGGTCGCGACGCGGGCGCCCGCCAGCCCTTCCAGCACGTCGATTGCCGCGTCCGCCTCGCCCGCGAAGCGCAGGACGCGGCCGAGGGCGAACGCGATCGCGGCGCGCTCGGTGGGCTCGGTCGCGAGCCGGCCCGCCTCGCGGAGGTGGGCGGCGGCGTCGCCCGACCCGGCCATCGCCTCGGCCTGGGCGAGCGCGACCAGCAGCGCGCGGCGCTCGTCATCGCCCTCCGCCTCGGCGAGCGCTCGCGCGAGGTGGTGGGCCGCCGTCTGGTGGGCGCCGAGGGAGCTGGCGCGCTCCGCGGCCGCGCGCAGCGCGGCGAGCGCCCACGGCGCGCGCACGGGCGGCGCCTCCAGCAGCTGGCCGGCGACCCGCTCGTCGCTCTCGCCGCGCTCGTGCAGCAGCAGCGCGGCGCGCCCGTGCAGCCGTGCGCGCTCGTGCGGCGGCAGGTCCTCGTAGATCGCCGTCCGCACGAGCGGGTGGGCGAAGCGGACGCGGGGCTCGGCGCGCAGCACGTCGACGCGGGCGAGCGCCGTGCCCGCCTCGCCCGCCGCCTCCGGCGCGACGCCGGCGAGCGCGACCGCCACGTCGAGCGCGGCGCCGTCGCCGAGCACGGCCGCGGCGACCGCCAGCGCACGCGCGTCGGCGCGGACGCTCGCGAGCCGCAGCATCACCGAGGTGAGGACCGTCTCCGGTCTGAGCGACGCGAGCCGGCCGACGGCGGCGGCCCGGGGTGCGATCCCCTCGGCGCGGACCTCGCGCAGCAGCTCGCGGACGAGGAACGGGTTGCCGGCGGTCGCGGCCTGGACGGCCGCCGCGAACGGCGCCTCGGCGTCGGCGCCGACCTCGGCGCGCGCCCAGGCGAGGACCGCCTCCGGGCTGAGCGCCGCCGGCCGCAGGACGACCGCGCCCGGCTCCAGCAGCAGCGGCCCGACCGCCGCCGCCCGCGGGCGCGTCGCGACGACCAGCAGCAGCGGGAGCTGGTCGACCCGGCGGGCAAGGAAGTGGACGGCGGCGAGCGAGCCGGCGTCGGACCACTGCGCGTCGTCGACCACGAGCACGAGCGGGCGCTCGGCGGCCAGCGCGGCGACGAGCCACCAGAGCGCCTGGCGGACAGCCAGGTCGCCACTGGCGGGAGCACCGCTGGCCGCCTCGCCGCCACGGCGGCCGACCTCCACGCCACCCCCGCCGAGCAGCACCCGCGCCGCCCCCGCCCCACCCGCCAGCCACTCCTCCCGCCGCGCCGTCCCAGCTCCCGCCAGCAGCGGCCCGAAGAGCTGGGTCGCGACACCCCAGGGGTCGTCCTGCTCCAGCTCGCCTCCGCGCGCCGCCAGCAACCGCACGTCAACGCCGCCCGCCGACCCCCGCAGCCCCTCGAGCAGCGTCGTCTTGCCGATCCCCGGCGGTCCCTCGACGACCACGAGCCCGCCGCGGCCGTCCACCACGCGCGCGAGCGCGTCCGCCAGCGCGGCGACCTCGTCGCGGCGCTCCAGCGGCTGAGGCGTCGACACGACCCGCATCCTACGGCCCTCGCGCCAGCTCGACGCCGAAAGTTCAGGGGCCGGTTCGGGGGTCCTGCCGATGACAGGGGGGACGCGACCGGCGATGCTCCGCCACATGAGCGATCAGGGAGACTCCGAGCCGGCGACGCATCTGCGCCTCGACCTCAGCGTGCGAGCGCGTGAGGTCACCGGCACGGTCCGCGACGACGGCGGTAACACCGAGGCGTTCGACGGCTGGCTCGGACTGCTGGGCGCGATCGAGGCGGCGCGGCTGCGGCTCGCCCACCCCCTGTCACCCAACCCCGAAGAGGAACGATGACGACCCACGCGACGTTCAAGGACGACGACTTCCAGTTCGGCCTCGAGACGACCCTCGGCAGCGCCTACCGCGGCGACGCCGACGTCGGCGAGGTGCTCGCGACCGCCGGCCGGATCTCAAACGGCGACGCGAACAGCTGGGTGACGGAGTGGACCGCGACCGCCGACGCCACCCGCGCCGCGGCCGAGGCCGCCGTCACCGCGGGCCGCCACGTCAGCGCCTGGAGCGCCTACCGCCGCGCCGCGACCTACTACAACACCGCCCTCTACCTGATCACCTCGTCCTCCGAGGCCGAGCGCTCGCTCGACCTGTGGCGCACGCACCGCGCCTGCTGGGACCGCGCCGTCGACCTCTGGCCGACGCCCGCCGAGCGGCTCGCGATCCCCTACGAGGGGACGACCCTGCCGGCCTACCTCTTCCGCGCCCCCGACGCCCAGCCCGGCGAGCCCCGTCCGCTCGTCGTCCTCAACAACGGCAGCGACGGCGCCACCTCGGGGATGTGGACCGCCGGCGGCGCGGCCGCCGTCGAGCGCGGCTACCACTGGATGACGTTCGACGGGCCCGGCCAGCAGGCCGCCCTCTTCGAGCAGGGGATCCCGTTCCGGCACGATTGGGAGGCGGTCCTCACGCCGGTCCTCGACGCCCTGCTCACGCGGCCCGAGGTCGACCCCGAGCGCCTCGCGCTGATCGGCATCAGCCAGGCCGGCTACTGGGTCCCGCGCGCGCTCGCGTTCGAGCACCGCTTCGCGGCCGCCGTCGCCGACCCCGGCGTGGTCGACGTCTCGACCTCGTGGATCGACCCGCTGCCGGGGCCGCTGCGCAAGGAGCTGGCGGCCGGCAAGCGCGACGCCTTCGACCGCAACATGCACCTCGGCGAGCGGCTCTCGCACAAGACGAGAGCGCTGCTCGACTTCCGCGGCGCCCCGTACGCGATCCCCGGCGACTCGCGCTACGACCTCTACCAGGCCGTCATGCGGTACCGGCTCGGCGACGAGGTCGACCGGATCGACACGCCGCTGCTGATCACGAACCCCGAGGCCGAGCAGTTCTGGCCCGGCCAGTCGCAGCAGCTCTACGACCGTCTGCCCGGCGAGAAGCAGCTCGTCTCGTTCAGCGCCCACGAAGGGGCCAGTCACCACTGCGAGCCGCTCGGCCGCGCGCTGCGCGACGAGCGCGTCTTCGACTGGCTCGACACCTACATCGGCTGAGACCGGAGGAGTCCCATGAGCACCAGCACGCCCTCGACCCAGGCCCCCGACCGCGCCGACCGCACCGAGCGAGCCGACGACGGCCCCGGCTCGGGCATCTACCTCGCGTTCGTCCCCTGGGTGCTGTTCAGCATCGTGACCCAGCACGACACGCTCGCGGCCGCCGCGGTCGTCCCGCTGGTGGCCTCGATCGCGATCAGCGCGCCGTCGTTCGCGGCCGGCTCGCCGAAGCTGCTGGAGCTGGGCGCGATCGCCGCGTTCGCTGGCTTCACGGTCGTCGCGCTGGGGACCGATCCGATGCTGCACGACTGGCTGACGCGCTACGCCCGCGCGATCTCGGCCGCGCTGCTGGCGGTGATCGCGTTCGCCTCGCTGCTGTGGACGCCGTTCACCGAGCAGTACGCGCGGGAGAGCGTCCCGCGCGAGCTGTGGTCCTCGCCGCGCTTCAAGCAGGTCAACCGCCAGCTGACGACGATGTGGGGCAGCGTCTTCCTCGCGATGGTCCCGTCGCACCTGATCGCCGGCGCGATCGACACTCACCGTGGCGACACGATCTTCAACTGGGTGATCCCGGTCGTCCTCGTCGTCTGGGCGGTCAAGCGAACCGGCGAAGTTGCCGACGCTTCCTCCACCTCCTGAAAGGAACCCATGCGCACCAGGCTCACCCTGCTCGCCCTCGTCGCCGCCGCGGCCGCGGTCGTGCCGTCGGCGAGCGCCGCGGCGGCGACGCAGCCGGCCACGATCTCCGTTCCCCCGACGAACCCCTACTGGCTGCTGCTGTACGCCACCACCAGCCGCTCGATCACGTTCGGGCAGACGATCGGCAGCTGCACGTTCGTCCCGGAGGCCTCGTGCGTCGGCGCGAAGCTCGCCGGCCAGAGCCTGACGGGCGCGTTCGTGCCGTTCGGCGACTTCGCCGGCGCGGACCTCGCGGGCGGCTCGCTGGCCGACTCGACGATCGCGCACACGAACTTCCGCGGCGCCGACCTGACCGGCGTGAGCCTCGTCAGCACGACGCCGGTCGCGGCCGACTTCTCCGGCGCGGTGCTGCGCCGGACGACGCTGACGTTCTCCGCCTTCAGCCTCGCGAACCTGCGCGGCGCGGACCTGCGCTCGGCCGACCTCAACTTCGGCGCGATCGTCGGCTCGAACCTGCGCGGCGCCGACCTGCGCGGGATGAACATCTCCGACTCCGACGTCAACGGGACCGACATGACCGGTGCCGACCTGCGCGGCGCGAACC